>JBLMXG010000042.1:0-12759 GCA_050257635.1 Chloroflexota bacterium | reverse complement strand
TCAACGTCTTTCCGTTCATCTTGCGTGGCGTGAGCCTGCTCGGCGTCGATTCGGTAGAGATTCCCATGCGCGCGCGGCAGATGGCGTGGAGCAAGCTCGCCGGTGAATGGCGCATCGATCTCGCCAAGCTCGTAACCGAGGTTTCGCTCGAAGAATTAAATCCAAAAATAGACCAGATCCTCAAGGGCGCCATCCGCGGCCGGGTGCTCGTCGATCTGAGCAAATGAACAAAAAAATAATATTTCACCACGAAGCGCACGAAGGACACGAAATCGGAGTTCACATTCCAAAACCTTTGTGAACTTCGTGGCCTTCGTGGTGAGAAAAGCTTTTTCAGCCGGAACGGAAAGGTAACTCATTGGTATCTGCAAGCAGTGACGAACAAGCCCTCAATCACCTGCGCGTCATCGAGATCGGCGATATTCCCGCGTCGTACGCAAGCCGTTGGCTCGCCGATCTTGGCGCCGACGTGATCAAAGTCGAACCGCCCGGCGGCGATCCCAACCGGTGGCTGCCGCCGTTTGCCGGCGATATCGAACATGCCGAGCGCAGCCTGACGTTCATTCACGCCAACACCAACAAGCGCAGCATCGCTCTCGATCTCAGCCGTGACTCGGACCGCGCGACCTTTGCCAAGCTGCTGGCGTCGGCACAGCTTCTCATCGAAGCGACGCCGCTCGGATATCTCGAGGCATTGGGTTTTACCGATCAGCGATTGCGCGAGGACTTCACGCGTCTGGTGGTCGTTTCGATTACCCCTTTCGGTCGCACGGGTCCGTACCGTCACTACAAAGGCAGCGATGCGATCGCCAATGCCGCCGGCGGATTTCTCTTCGGCCAAGGCGATAACGCCAAAGGACAGTGCACGGCGCCGAGCCATCTCGCTTATCAGATGGCGGGCGGCATGGCGGCAATGCTGGCGCTCGCCGGCGTGCGCCATGCGCGCGAGACCGGCGCCGGCCAGCGCATCGACATGTCGCTGCAGGAAGCACTTACGTTCGCCAACAGCAGCTCGATCGCGCGCTACAGCCGCGAGAACCGCTTGGAGCGGCGACCTGGCGGCAAGGCGTACGGCGGCGCCGGCACGAATATCTACCGCTGCAAAGACGGCCGCTACGTTCACTTCACCACCAATATGCCGCATATGTGGAAGGAGTTTGCACAGAACTGGATGACCGACAAGTCGCTCGCCGGTCCGGAATGGGAGAACCCGCGCAATCGCGACGAGCATGCCGAAGATGTCGCCCGGGCATTCGCCGATTTCATCGGCCAATTCAACGCCGACGAATTTGCCAACCAGGCGCAAGCGCGCCATCTCGCTGCCGCGCCGCTGAACACCGTCGGCGAATTTGTGAGCTGCGAGCAAAACCGCGTCCGCAAATGGTTGCAAGAGATCGATCATCCGGTGATCGGCAAATACAAGGCGCCTGGCGCGCCCATGCGTCTGTCGCTCACGCCGATGCGCGTGCGCCGTCCTGCGCCGCTGCTCGATCAGCATCGAAAAGAAATTCTTGCGGAACTTCAAGAAGGGCGCAGCAATCCGACAAAAAACAAAGATGATGAATCTTCGGCGCGCCGGCCCATGCTTGCCGGAGTGCGGATGGCCGATTTGACGCAGCAATACGCTGGCCCGCTGGGCACGGAGCTTTTGGCCTACTACGGCATGGAGGTGGTGAAGATCGAGTCGGCGGTGGTGCCGAGCAAGGAGCGCGAAGCCGCTGTCCACGCTTGTATGAACCGAGCAAAGCTCGGCTGCACGATCAACCTGCGTCACGCGGACGGCAAGGAGCTTTTCAAGCAATTGGTCGCCAAGTCCGATGTGGTGGTCGACAACTTTAGCTCAGGGGTTTTGGAGCGTCTGGGTTTTAGCTACGAGGTCTTGCAGCAAATCAATCCCGGCATCGTGCAAGCGGTGATGCCCGGTTGGGGATTGACCGGTCCGCTCAAATCCTGGGTCGCGTGGGGTTGGCAGTTGCTTGCCTACACCGGAATCATGCGCCTGTGGGGTTATCCCGAGTCGCCGATGGAAACGCGCTGCAAGATCGCCTGGCCGGATCGCGTAGGCTCAGTGACGATGGCGCTTGGTGTCCTTGCCGCGCTCGAATACCGGGCGCGCACAGGCAAGGGCCAGTTCATCGAAGCCGGTATGCTCGAAGCGCAGGGCTCGATGATGGGGCCGGCGATTCTCGATTACACCGTCAACGGCAATGAATGGGATGCCATGGGCTATCGCGAGATTCTCGGCGCGCCCTATGCACCGTACGGCTGCTACCCATGCGCGGGCGAAGACAACTGGATCATCGTCGCTTGCGCAGGCGACGACGAGTGGCGAAACATGGCCAATCTGATCGGCAAGTCATCCTGGGCCGCCGATGCAAAGTTCGCATCCAAAGAGGGCCGCAAACAGCGCCGCGATGAGCTTGATCGGAAAGTTTCGGAATGGACGCGAAAATACACGCCAAAGCAGCTTTTTCGCATGCTCCAAGAGGCCGGTATCGCCGCCGGCATTCCATCCTCGGGCGAGGATCTGTTCCACGACATCCATCTCCGCGCGCGCGGTCACATTGTCGAGACCGAAGCGCAACCCTGGGGAAAAATCACGCACCACGGCCTGCCGGGAATTCCATCGCTGTCCCAAGCCGACGCCGCCCGACCGGCGCCCTGGATCGGCGCGCACAATGATGAAGTGTTCGGGCGGATTCTGGGATTGAGTAAAGAGAAGATTGAAGAGCTGAAAAAAGCCGAGGCGATAAAGTAGGGCGAGCCGGTGCCATAGGGAAAGAGATTCCTCACATTCGTTCGCAATGACGACGATAGTGGAGGACTTGCGCGGTGAGTCTAGACGAATCGGGCGCTTTCTGTCATTTCGAGCGCAGCAAGAAATCTTTCCGTTCATTCTTTCGGCAATCACGCCGGCCGAAACTTGGGCAGCGTGTAATCCTCGCTGTCTTCATATGCCACTTCGACCGGCATGCCGATCCTGACTTGATCCGGGCGGCAGTCGATGACGTTGCTGATCAGGCGCGGCCCTTCGGCGAGATCCACCAAAGAAACGTTGTAGGGCACCTTGTCTTGGTAGGCAGGATGCCAGGCGCGATGGTAGGTCACGAACGAGTAGACTTTGCCTTTGCCGCTGAGCTCGACCCATTCGAACTCGGGCGATAAGCAGTGCGGGCAGGAGCCTTGCGGCGGGTAGGTGAAAAATTTGTCACAGGCTTTGCACCGTTGAGCCGTAAGTTTATGCTCCCGCAGGCTGGCCCAGAAGGGCTTGGCTTCGAGCTCTTCAAGAAAGGGTCGAACTTTTCTGACAGGTCTGCCGCGGTTATCGCTGGTCTCGCTCATAGGGCCCCCAAAATTAGACTTGCGTGCATGCACAGGCTGCCGCCGTGGCCGCTGACGATGCCAGCCTTGGCATTTTTTACTTGGCGCTCCGGCTCGACTTCGTTGCCGCGCAGTTGGCGCACCGCTTCAGTCACATGCAGCATGCCCTCGATGTGGGCCTGCGACAGCAGGCCGCCGTGGGTGTTCACCGGCAGCTCGCCGCCGACTTCGATGCGGCCGTTCTTCACGAAGTCTTTACCCTCGCCTTTTTTGCAGAAGCCGTAATCTTCCAACGTGATCATCGTTGTGATCGTGAAGCAATCGTAAATCTCGGCGAAGTCCATGTCCGTCGGCGTAAGGCCCGCCATCTTGTAAGCCAGCTCGGAAGACTTCTTGCCGCCGAGAGTCGTAAGACTCGGCGCATCCATCAAGCTGAAGTGCGGGTGGTGCTGCCCCATGCCGAGAATCGCCACTGGCCGTTTGGGAAAATCGCGGGCGCGCTCGGCGCTGGTGACGATCACGGCGCCGCCGCCGTCGGATTCCAAGGCGCAATCGAACAGCCGGAGCGGCTCGCAGATAAAGCGCGATGCCTGATGGTCGGCGATAGTCATCGGTTTGCGCATGGTGGCGTTGTTGTTCAAGCACGCGTGCTTGCGCGTGGCGACCGCGACATGGGCGAGATCCTCGCTGGTGGTGCCGAACTCGTACATGTGGCGCTGCGCGGCAAAAGCGTGATTCGCCACTGCGGAGAAGTGCCCCCACGGCTCTTCCCAGTGTTCGTCGCCGTGGCGGATCGGATGACCGGGTGAGGGATCGGGCGTGCCGCGTTTGCGCGCATGCACGCAGAGCACCGTGTGCGCCATGCCGGCTTCGATGGCCATCACCGCGTTTTGCACCATGGCAATCGGTGTGGCGCCACCGAGCGCCAGGTCGGTGGCGTAGTTCGGCTGCATGCGCGCCATATTCGACATTCTGACGGCGTAACTGCGGTGCGCATCATTGAGCGGCTGGTTTGTGATGAAGCCGTCCACCTCGGATGCCTTGAGGCCCGCGTCGTCGAGGCAAGCTTTGATGCATTCGAGATGCAGCGAATGGGTGCTCGCCTCGGGGCGCTTGCCGACTTTTGTTTCAGCGACGCCGACAATGGCATAATTACCGCTGATGCTGCTCATCTTGTCCTCCCCGTAGAATTTGGGGCGACGGACTGTTGGAGCAATGAAATAATCGGTGAATGCAGTCCGTCACTCTAGCTGTCCATAGCCCAATTTCCATTGCGCGTCTACCATGTGCGGGCATCGGTTCAGAACTGAAACACCAGCGATTTGATGGTGACGGGAACGGTACCGGAGGGTTCGAGAACTTCGCCGAGGTCGATAAAGTCGAAGTCGTGCAGTGCAACACCGTCGATAGCGACGATGTCATTTTTGAGATCGAAATCGTTTTTGAGGATAGTGCCGACCAGCCCGGCCAAATCCTGGTCGAAGACCAAATAGATCGGGCGCCTGTTCGTTAATGTGTGCGGCAGCCCTTCCATCAAGCCGCGGCAAAACGCGGCGATGCGCGCCGCTGCGGGAGGCCCTTCCCAACGAAACACCAGCGCGACTTCGGCTTCTCCTTCAATCAAATCGAAAGATTTGAAATGACTCGAAATCACTCCGGCAAGCACCGGCGGATCGATATCCTCGCTCAAATCGACCGAGGGGCGCAGCGCCTGGAGGTTTTTACGCGGCAGCAGCTCGTGATTGGAACGGTAAATTGTGTTGCCGCTGACTTGAATCGTGTGCTGCGCAGCGCCCATAACCGTGGCGCGGATGCATTCTCGTGCGGGCATGAGCGGGCACGCCATTTCACCGTTGCTGATCCGACGGCGCAGCACTTTTCCGAGCGGCGCGCCGAGATCGCCAAAGGACTCGGACTCTTTGCCGTAAACGTATTCGCCGACGCCGCCGGAAAAGATGACGGCAGCGCATTTATCGACATTGCCGAGCGGCGGTGTCAGCCCAAGTTTCTCGAATTCCGGCGCCGGCAGTTTATTCTGAGCGAGAGCGAGAACCGCCCCGGCCATATGTTCCGCGAGCGCTTCGATCGCCGTAGGCGTCACGCGATCGCCGATCTTCCATTCGAATCCCGTCTGTCTTGCCAGCGTTTGTCCGCCTGGTTCGAGGATCGTGAGGATTCCACTCTCGTCGCTCGCGATTAACCGGCCGCCGACGTGAAAGGCTGCGGTGCTGAGGAGCCGTCCGTTTTCCGCCAGTGCGAGTTTGGTCGTGCCGCCGCCGATATCGATGTTAAGAACCCGGCATTGCCGCTCGGCGGAAAGATCGACGGCTCCGGAGCCGTAGGCCGCCAGTCGCGCTTCGAAGTTGTGCCCGGCGCTGGCGCAGACGAAATTTCCCCGCTGGGAGGCGAAAAGGTCGGCGATGGCGCGCGCGTTGTCCCGCCGGATCGCTTCGCCAGTAAGAATAATTGCGCCGGTGTCCACTTGATCCGGACCGATGCCGGCCTCTTCGTATGCGCCGTCGACTAGACGAGCAAGAGCTTGATCGTCGATCCGCTCCCGCCCCGCCGTGTAAGGCGTGAAGTGAATAGGGGAAAGATAAAGTGTTTTCCGCTCCGTCACCGCGAAGCGGCTGGACAACTCTCGTCCCAATCGGCGCAGCACGAGACGCGAGAATATAATTTGTGATGTCGCCGTGCCCACGTCGATGCCGACGCTGGTGAGCGCGATGGTGTCGAGCTTCCAGAGCGGATGGTCTTCCTCAGCGCCGGGCTCTAAAGCGTCGTGATCGTGGCCATGGGGTAGGTCGTGCATGGTTTTCCATATGCCGGTCAGTTCAAAGTTCAAGTTTCAACGTCCCTGTCCGATCCTTGAACTTTTGAACCTGGAACCTTGAACGGTGATAGCTTCGTTTATCCGAACGCTCCGTGCTCGTCGGGGAAGTTTGCTTTGGCCGCTTCCGCGCCCGGCTCGCCGGTGCACCATGGCACCATGTTTTTCATTTTGCAGGTGATGCCGCGCCTGCGCAGCTCTTCTTCGAACAGGCGGTGAATCTCGGGGTCTTCGTCTTCGTATTCGGTTTGGTAACCGCCCTTCTTGCCGCTTACTTCGCCGCTGCGCAACACCGTGGATTGGCGGGCCTGCCAGCGATTGACCGCGTATTTTCGCGACAGTCCCTGGTTCAACACGAGGTAGGTCGCCGGCGTCGCGCCGACATTGAAGTGCTGGTGCAGCCACTGACCTTCGCCGGCGCCGGAAAGGTAGAGGCTGCCCTCTTGCCAGTCGCAGCGGATTCGCGGCTCGTCACCCCGCTGAGTCAGCACGTAGCCTTCGCCCTCGGTGATATACAGATGCGCCCCGGGTCCATGGCGGTGGGCTTTTTTGTAGTGGCCGGATTCGAAGCGAGACACATGAGACTCCATCATGCCTGCGCCCATCACCATGAAAGCATTGGTGCCGCCGCCCCCGCGGCTCTTCCATTCGTAGAGCGGCAGCTTCTTGATGTCGGGGATGAAATTGGTCTCCCAGACGCGGCCGCGGTAGAGCTTCGCCTCGGCGCTGAAATGATCGGGTTCGCCGCGATAGCGGTCGACGAAGTCAAAGGGGTTATTGAAGACGAAATCCTCACTGGCCCACTGGCGCAAAAGCTGCGGCAGGTCTGTGACCGAAAACCAGCGCGCGGCGCGCGAGAGGCTGGCGTTGAAGAACTGATGCCAGGCGTTCGTCGGCAGCACGAAATAACTGCCGGGCCCCCATTCAAAGGTTTGCTTCTTACCCGTATCGCGCCAGACCGACACGGAACCATGCCCCGAGACGACATAGATCGCCTCGGTGTACATATGCCTGAGGGGCGAGGTGGCGCCGCCGGGCGGCAATTCGACGATATGCTCATCGCCGTCGTCGTCGCCGTCCAGATAGCAAAGTGCGCCTTTGACGCCATCGCCTTTGCGCGGCCAGAGGCCCACCTCCACCGCTTTCATGTCCTTGACGTAGACACCGCCAACAAGCGGCGCTCCTTCCCGTTCGCGCCAGCGTTGATACATGTCGACGCGCACGAGCGCCGGTTGACTCTCGGGATCGAGTTTGACGGCAGTGTCGTTCATGGCGCCTCCTCTGAAATCGGCTCTTACCTTAGTATGCTCCTAGAGAGTTTGAGTCATGCCGTACTGGAGTGTTGACGGCCTGGATAAAACAACACAATTCAACATTCTCTTTTATATTTCTGTTGCCTCGCGCCTCACGCCTTTTTCACCGCTCTCGGTCCGAACGGTTCAGGCTGAAAAGGCGCGTCCCGTTCGCGCAAAAACGCTTCCAGACCGCCGCTTTTTTTCGCTTCTTCCAAGCGTCGGTTGAATTCCTCGCGCTTGGTCAGGCGAGCCATCGCCGCCAGTTCGGTATTGAGCATCCAGGCTTTGCGCAAGCCCATCATTTCCATGCCTTGCGTCGAAATATGCAGGTTTATCTTCACCGTCTCGGGGGGCACGTGAGCAACGCGCTCGACAAACTTAAAGCAGGTCTCCAGCAACTCCTCTTTGGGCACGACTTGATTGATCAGGCCGATGCGCAGCGCTTCCTGCGCATCGACATGGTCGCCGGTGAGCGAATAGCGCAGAGCATTTTTAAAGCCCGCCAGCGCGACCCAAATGAAGTCGGTGTTGGCCGCGTGGCGCACCTGCGGCTGTCCGAAGACCGCGTCGTCCGCAGCCACGGTCACGTGGCAGGAGAGTGCCAGGGACGCGCCAGCGCCAAGACACCAGCCGCTCACGGCGGCGATGATCGGCTTGGGATACTGCCAGCGATAGAGCTGGCGGCCGAGGATGTCTTTGCGATCGGCGTCGCGGAATTTATTGTAGGTCGCGTTGAGCGAAGCGCCCGCCGGGATACCGTACGGCCAGGCGGTTTCCGGATCGTCGCCGCTCAAATCTTCCCCAACGGAAAATGCGCCGCCCGCCCCGGTGATGACCACCGCGCGGATCTCGGCATCGGTCTCCGCGTCGGCCAATGCCTGATCCAGTTCGTTCATCAGATCATCGTTCATCGCGTTCAACGCCTGCGGGCGGTTTAGCGCGATCAGCACGCCGTTGCGCTGCTTCTGGTACAGAATGTTTTGATAGTTAGACATGTGTCGCTCCTGTTAGGGAATTCATGAAATTGGAGTGATGGAGTAACGGAGTATTGAGCGCCAGAACACGTCTCAACACATCTCTCTTGTATTCCTCTAGCCTCAAGCCTCACGCCTTCTTCGATTTCGGTCCAAACGGCTCGG
Organism: Chloroflexota bacterium; assembly: GCA_050257635.1. Taxonomy (GTDB): domain Bacteria; phylum Desulfobacterota; class Binatia; order UBA9968; family UBA9968; genus DP-20. The sequence goes on along the minus strand of JBLMXG010000042.1, from coordinate 4,174 downwards.
GTTGGAACGGACCGTCGCGCATTTGCAGATATTCGCGGATCCCCTTGTTTGCGCGCGCGTCATCGAGCGGCTTGCGCAATTCTTCGCGCAGCATGATGTGCGCTGGCGCGGACATTTGATTGTCGAAGGTCAACGCGTCGCGCAAGCCCATCACATCGAGCCCCATGGTCGCGATCTGCAGGTTGACCTTGACCGTTTCGGGCGGCACCTTGGCGATGCGCTCGACGATCTTGAAACATTCGTCGATCAGTTGGTCCTGAGGGACGACCTTGATCACCAGGCCGATGCGCAGAGCCTCTTGGGCGTCGATATGATCGCCGGTGAGGCCGTAGCGCAGGGCGTTCTTATAACCGCCGAGCAGCGTCCACATGAAGCTGGTATTCGAGCCGTGGCGCACTTCCGGTTGGGCGAACACGGCGTTCTCCGACGCGAGCGTGATGTGGGTAAAGAGTGACAGCCACGAGCCGGCGCCCATGGCCCAGCCGTTGATGGCGCCGATGATCGGCTTGCTGAATTCCCACATGCGCCGGAAGTTGCGCGGATCGACGCGCCACGAATCGATGACTTCGGCGGCGGTTTGGCCGGTGACGATACCGTAAGGCCAGTGGATATCGCGACGCCGGCCGGAAGAAGTTCCCTGGTCCATGCCGGCGGAAAAGGCGCGGCCGGAACCGGTGAGAACCACAGCGCGCACCTCTCGGTCTTGTTCCGCTTCGTCGAGGGCGTGGTGCATCTCTTTGATCATGCTCCGGCTGATGGCGTTCATCGCCTCCGGCCGATTGAGCGTGATCAAAGCTCCGCCGCGCTGTTTCTCATAAAGAATTTCTTTGAAATCGGGCATCAGAACTCCTTCAACTCATTTGTTCCAATGGTTTCAGCCGTTCCAAAGGTTCCAATCGTTTTTCGCCATGATAATTCTTCTTCCAACACCTTTGGAACCATTGAAACCTCTGGAACGCTTGGAACAATCATTTTTCGATCTCTACCAACGCGTCCACGGCGACGACGCCTTTGCCCTGCGGCAACGCGATCAAAGGATTGATATCCAAGCCGGCGAGCTGATCGCCAAGGCTTGATGCCAATCGAGATAAATTCGCGATCGCGCCGCACAGCGCATCGATGTCCGCAGGCGGTTTTCCGCGCACGCCTTCGAGCACCGCGAAGCCGCGCAAGCGCCGGAGCATATTCTCGGCCTCGACAGGCGAGAGCGGGGGGATGCCGACGGCGACGTCTTTCAGAACTTCGACCAGCAGGCCGCCGAACCCGCAGAGAACGACGGGACCGAAGAGTGGATCGCGCTTGACGCCAAGAATAATTTCAATGCCTTCGCTCGCCATGCGCTGGACAATGACACCGTCGATCTTTGCATTGGGCGCGTGGCGGTGGGTGTCCCTCATTAGGCGCCCATAGGCATCGCGCACTTCGTTTGCGTTGAAAAGATTCAGCCCCACGCCTCCCACGTCGCTCTTGTGGCTGATGTCAGGCGATTCGATTTTGAGCGCGACAGGGAAGCCCATGCGCTCCGCGGCGGTGGCCGCCTCGTCTGCACTGCGGGCGAGCACCGTCGGCACAACCGGGATACCGAATTCCTCGAACAGATGAAACGCGGATTCAGCCGGCATGATTCCGGCCGGTAATTTTCCAGGAAGTCCGACGGCGGTGCCTGTTACTGCGGCGGTTTGGCGGCTTCTTTGGAACTCATGATAAGCGGCGAGGTTGTGTAGGGCAGCCGTGGCGCACTCCGCGCCTTCCATGAGCGGCACGCCGGCGGCGCGCAAGGGCAAAAGAATCTCGGGATCCACCGGGCCACCGACGACGGAACTGAAACAAGCAATGGGTTTTCCGCTGGCAGCGGCGGCCTTTTCGATGGCTGCTGAAAATCGATTGCCGCTCTTGAGATCCTTCGGTCTCGGGTCGTTGGCCTCCAAGTTCACCGTGACCACGTCGATGTTGGGGTCGTCGATCAGCCCTTGGAGCAGCTGCGGAAAAATTTTCTCGTCGTCGTACATCGCGCCGGTGCCGTCGAGAGGATTGTTCATGTTGCCGAAGTCGGCGATCGCTGCTTGCAGTTGCGACTTGGTCTTCTCGGTCAGCTCGGGTACTTCGAGCCCGGCGCTGGCAGCGGCGTCGGAAACCAGCGTGCATTCGCCGCCCGAGCCGCTGAGAACACCGATCCGCCGGCCGCCGCGATATCGTTGGATGAACTTCTCGCAGGAAAACAGACTGACGGCGTCCATGAGCTCATTGAGGCTGCGCACGGACACGACACCGGTTTGGCGAAACGCCGCATCGATCACTTCGGCGGCGCCCGCGAGGGAGCCCGAATGCGTCGCCGCGGCCCGCTGAGACACGTCGGACCGGCCGCCTTTGAGAATGATCAACGGTTTAGCTCTGGCGGCAGCTTTACGCGCGACTTCGAGGAGCTTGTGCGGTTGTTTGAATCCTTCGACGAAGGCGGCGATGACCCGGGTATTTTCATCTTCGACGAAGTAGTTGAAATACTCTTCCACGGTCGCCCCGGCTTGATTGCCACAGGAGACGATGTGGCTCAGACCGACGCCGCGGTTGAGCATCAACGCGTTGGCGATGGTGGTGCTCAGGCCGCCGCTTTGCGAAACCAACGCTGTCGGACCGGCGAGAAAACCGGGCGGAATGGTCGATGCGAAGAGCGGCGCCTTGCCATAGACATTGAGCACGCCGTAGCAGTTGGGGCCGCAAATCAGAAAGCCGCGCTCGCGCGATAGTACTTCGAGACGCTCCTGGCGTTCCTTGCCATCGGCGCCGGTCTCGGCAAAGCCGGCGGAAAACACCACCGCGGCGCGCACCCCGGCATCGGCGGCCGATTCCAATAGATCCGGCACGTGGCGATTTGGCACGGCTAAGATAACGCAATCGACCGGCTCGGGAATGGCGCCGATCTCAGGGTAGCAGGGGCACTCCATCACTTCGCTGTATTTGGGATTGACCGCAACGATTTTACCGGGATAACCGAAATTTTTTAAATTCCGGATCACCCGATTGCCCCTCGGCTCACGATTAAGCGCCGAAGCACCGCGCTGGGACGCGCCAATAATGGCAACGGAACGCGGATTCATGAGCGGAGAAAGGTCGCGCCAAAGGGTTTGATCGTGTCGTGGGGTGCTCATAGTGGAGCTCAAATTGGAGCGATGGAGTACTGGAGTGTTGGAGTAATGGAAAAAAGACTCTAATCCGTCTCCGATCTTTTACTCTTGCCTCATGCCTCTCGCCTCACGCCTTCTTCTTCGCCCTCGGTCCGAACGGCTCCGGCTGGAACGGTCCGTCGCGCATTTGCAAGTACGCTTTGGTTCCCTGCGTCGCGCGGGCTTCGTCGAGCGGACGACGGAACTCTTCGTTCAGCATCATATGCGCCGGGATGGACAGCGTCTCATCCATGCGCAGCGCGTCGCGCAAACCCATCATCTGCAATCCCATGGTGGAAATTTGCAGGTTGATCTTGACGGTTTCCGGCGGCACATGAGCGATGCGCTCGACGATTTTGAAACATTCGTCGAGGAGTTGGTCGGCCGGGACAACTTTGTTCACCAAGCCGATGCGCAGCGCTTCGTGGGCGTCGATGTGGTCGCCGACCAGACCGTAGCGCAGGGCATTCTTGAATCCAGCGAGCAGCGTCCACATGAAAGTTGTATTGGAGCCATGGCGCACTTCCGGCTGGGCGAAGACCGCGTCTTCCGCGGCGATCGTGATGTGAGTATAAAGCGCGAGCCAGCAGCCGCCGCCCATCGCCCACCCGCGCACGGCCCCGATGACCGGCTTGGTCATTTCAAAAATTCTGATGAGCTTGACGTCGTCGGCGCTCCAATAATTCATCAGATCCGCTGCGCTCATGCCGGTCTGGATGCCGTAGGGCCACTGGATGTCGCGGCGCCGGCCGCTGGTGGTCGCTTGATCGAAGCCGGAGCTGAAGGCGCGGCCCGCGCCGGTAAGCACGATGGCGCGGATTTCGGGGTCGGCTTCCGCTTCGTCCAAGGCGTGATGGATCTCTTTCAGCATCGAGCGCGTGATGGCGTTGAGCGCTTCTGGCCGATTGAGCGTAATCAGCACACCGCCGCGTTGCTTTTGGTAGAGGATTTCTTTGTAGTCAGGCATGCGAGCTCCTCAATAGATAGATTGGAGGGATGGAGTATCGGAGTGG
>JBLMXG010000041.1:0-8446 GCA_050257635.1 Chloroflexota bacterium | reverse complement strand
GAACGAGATTGATTTTCCGGATATCCGGGATGAAGTTGGAGTGAAGAATGCCGCCGTAGTATTCTGTAAAGTATTTTCCTTCCTTGGAGAAAAACTCCGGGTCGCCGGGATCGAAACGGTCTTTGAACATATAATTGGTATTGTAAATAAACTCGGGATCGCGATAGAGCTCGAAGGCTACCGGCTGGCTGGTCAGAGCGAAATAACGGCACGGCTCGGTGCCGCTGGCATTGAAGTGTTGATGCCAGGCGTTGAGCGGGATCGCAAACGTGCTCCCGCGCTCCCATTCGAACGTGCGCTTCGGCGTGCCTTCGTACCAAACGCTGGTGGCGCCGCGGCCCGCCGCGACGGTGACAATCTCCTCGTAAAGCTGGCGCTGCGGCTTGGTACTTTTTCCCGGTTCGATCTCGCAAATGTAAGCATCCGCCACCATTTGATCGGAAAAAGTGCAGATCGCGCCTTTGCAGCCCTTTCTTTCCCAGTATGCGAGCTTTTCCGTGCGCACGTCCTGGACAAATTCGCCACCGATGATCGGCACGCCCTCGGATTGAATCCATTTTTTATACGGACTGTACTTGTCCATCATAAACTGGACATAGGGATGAACCTCGAATTCTTTCACCGGTTTGGCCATGGTCAATTCCCTCCTTTGTGTTGACGGCTGCAGGCTATCGCGGCCGAAAAACGCTGTCAATGTTATTGACAAAAACATTTCACTACGATAGTTGAAAAAAAAGTTTCATGCCGGCTATCAAGCAAATCCTTACCAAAGTCGATGCGCTCAACGGAGCCCAAAAGCGGATCGGCCACTATTTGCAAAGTGACAGCACCGCGTTGTTGCACTCCAATGTGAACGATCTTGCCCAAGCGGTCGGGGTCAGCAATTCTACCGTCGTGCGCTTCGCAAAGAGCTTGGGTTATAAGGGTTTTCCCGATTTTAAGCGCGATATTCAGCGAGAAATGCGGCGCAAATTGCGCGCCGCCGACCGCATGGAAGAAACCTTCGCCCAACTCCGTGGCGAAGAGAATATCCTGGTCAAACTGATCAATCGGGACGTTCAGTTACTTAAGGAAACGGTCCAGGCCGTATCCTACTCTGACTTTCACAAGGCCGTCGAACTCATTTTGCGCGCGCGTAAGGTATTCCTCATCGGTCTTAACGCTTCGATGGCGCTCGCGTATCTGCTTCACTTTCGCCTCGTGCGCGTAAAAAAAGACACTCAGTGGATTTTTTTAACCGGCGGCACCTCGCTTTTGGAGCAGTTGTCATTCATGGAATCCACCGACGTGCTGATTGCCATCGACTTCCTGCAAGTGCCCAGAGAAATCCATACCGCGCTTCAGTATGCCAAAAAAGTCAGCGCGCCCATCCTTGGCATCACCGATTTTCCAAGCTCACCCATTGCAAAAGCGGCGAACGTCTGCCTCTATGCAAAGCGTGGGCTGCATACGACGGTCAACTCGTTAACGCCGGCATTTTCCCTGATCAACGCCCTGGCGATTGCCGTCGGCTGGGCCAAGAAGTCAGACTCGATCAAGGCATTGACGGATCTCGATAAATTGCTGGAAGAGCGGGGCCCATAAGTCCTAGCACAATCACAAAGGATCTCGATAAATTATTAGAAGAGCGGGGTCCATAAATCGGTCCGCGCACAAAAGGAGAGAAATTATGGCCACAAAACTTAAATTTGGCTTGCTATTGCCCCATTTCGGCGAATACGCATCGGTCGAAAGATGCATTGAGGGCTCCAGAAAAGCGGAAGAGTATGGATTTGATTCGGTTTGGGTCAGAGATCACTTGGTTTTTGAACCTCACGGCATGGAAGGCAACGACAACACCCATATCGAAGGGCTGCTGATGCTTGCCGCGATTTCCTCGGTTTGCAAGAAGCTTACCCTAGGCACTGGCACCGTGATCGCGCATCGGCATCCTATTCATCTCGCGCAGGCGATGGCTGGCCTCAGCACCTTGTGCGACGGGAAGGTGATTATGGGTATAGGACTCGGCACCTTTCAGCATGAATTTGCGGCGGCGGGATACCCGAACACGCTTCAGGATCGCGCCAACCTGGCGAGAATCAACTCGGAATTGTGCCGCAAGTTGTGGAAGGGCGAAAAGGTAACCTACAAGGACCAATACTTTGATTTCGCTGATGTCGAGTTGAAGCCGCGGCCAAAGAATATGATTCCGATCTGGTACGGCGGCGGTACGCCCGCTTCTTGCCGGCGCGCGGCCGAATACTGCGACGGCTGGATGCCCGGCCGGATTCCGATGCTTACGTTCATCAAAATGGTCAATTACTTGAAAGAACAATACCAAGCGCAGGGACGTCCAATGGGCACGGTTGCTGCGATTCCCATTGTCAGCATCGACAAGGATCTCGACACCGCGCTCAGCAAGGTCAATACCCCGGGTTTAATTAAGGAAGGCAACAATCCTAGCAAAAAGACCTGGGTCAATTCTGGCAACTTCAAAACGTATGAAGACATTCGCGGCCTGCTCCTGGCGGGCAAGCCTGAAGAAGTGGTCAAAGACACCAAAGAGTACGAAAAGAACGGCTTGAATCACATTGTCTATGATCTGCGCTTCCGCTACGCCGACTGGTTTCAGCAGATCGACTACCTGGGCAAGGAAGTGCTCCCGGCAATGAGAGCGTAATTAAGGGGTTCAAGCCGTTTCAAACGCTCCACACGTTCCACACGTTCGAGGCGTTAACTGATATCAGACGATTGGAACGGTTTGAACGACTGGAACGATTGAAACTGTTTTTCTTGAGGAGCCGTTATGCGCACAGAAAAAGTCAATTTTTATAGCGAAGGCACCAAGCTCGCCGGTGTGCTTTACTTGCCGGATTCCGATCACGCCAAGCCATTTCCAGGTGTTGTCCAGGGTCCCGGTTTTCTGGGACTCAAAGACGCCAAGCATTACATCATGATGTTCGAGAAGCTGTGCGCTGCCGGTTATGCCTGTCTTTGCTTCGATTACCGCGGCTGGGGCGATAGTGAAGGCAACGATCGCGGGTGGGTGATGCCCAAATGGCAGGCAGAGGACATTCGCAACGCGATCACTTACATGCAGACGCGCGCGGACATCGATCCGGACCGCATCGCCACCTATGGCTCCGGCGGCACGGGCGGCGGCAACGCCGTTTACGTCGCCGCCGTCGATGCGCGCGTAAAGTGCTGCGTTTGCTATCTCGGCGTCAGCAACGGGCGCGACTGGTTGCACTCGATGCGCCGCGAGTATGAGTGGATCGACTATGTGAAGCGCATTGAAGAGGATCGCAAGAAACGCGCGCTCACCGGTCAAAGCGAGATTGTCAGCGCCCGAGAAGAGATTATGGTTGCCACGCCTGAGCGTAAAGCAACCACGATCAAGAAAGAAGTGGAATCGAAAATTCCCGACGCCATGCCGCTCGCTTGCGCCGAGGCGATTTTGGAATACAGCCCGATCGATGTGGTGCACAAGATTTCCCCGCGCGGCGTGCTCTTCATCGCGGTGGAAAATGACGCGGTGACGCCCGAGGAGCAATCGGTGCAAATGTACGAAAGGGCTGGTGAGCCCAAAAAGCTGGTCATCTACAAAAAGACTACGCACTATGGCATCTACAATGACTACTTCGACGACGTCGCCGCCAACGTGGTGGACTGGTACAACCGTCATCTGAAATATTATAAGGTCGAGGTCACGGAAAAGAAGTAGGAGCTGATTATGCACAAAATCTCTTTCGGCGTGCGGGTGCCGAACTCGGGCCCCCTGTCGAGCATTGAAAACATTCTAAAAGCCACCAAGCAAGCCGAAGAATTAGGCTTCGACGCGATTTGGGTTCATGACCACGTGGTATGGAGCTCGGAAATGCACCGCCATCACATCTCGTCGGGAGCTGCCGAAGCCCTGAGCGACACGCAGGATGCGAATTTCTTCGAAGCAACGACCATGCTTTCGTATCTGGCGGCCGAAACGAAGAAGATCGTTTTGGGCGTCGCTTGTCTGGTCATGCCTTGCCGCAATCCGATTTACGCCGCCAAGCAGTACTCGACATTAGATCACCTCGCCAACGGTCGTCTGCTCGTGGGTGTGGGGCTCGGCTCCAAAGCCACGCGCGAATCAGACGAGTTCGGCGTTTTCGGCGTCCCCTATGATCGGCGCGGCGACCGTACCGACGAGTATATTCAGGCGATGAAAGCCGTGTGGACCCAGCCCCTAGCTGCTTACAATGGAGAGTTCATCAAATTCAAAGACGCTGAAGTCTATCCCAAGCCAGTCCAAAAGCCGCATCCGCCCGTCTGGGTCGGCGGCTGGATGAAGCTGGCGGCAAAGCGCGCCGGGAAGTATGGCGAAGGCTGGATTCCCGGCTGGTTGTCGCCGAAGGAGATGAAAGTCGGTCGCGATATTCTCGCGAAGACCGCTCAAGAGAACGGCCGGGATCCGAAAAAAATCACCATTGCCGTGGAAAAACTCGCCACCATCGCCAAGACGCGTGACGAAGGACTCAATCTCGCCATGCCGACACTTAAAACCAGCAGCGAAAGCTACGAGCGCGACATCGACAGCATGCAGTTCGCGCTCGACCGCCACATTTTTGGTTCCGTGGACGATGTGCGCCGCCGGGTCGACGAGTTCATCGAGGCCGGCGTGCAGCATTTCGAGCTGAAAATCATTTACCCCTCCATGGACAGCCTGATAAAACAAATGACCATCTGGTCGGAGGAGATTTTACCGCATTATGACTGACGGTCTAAAAACAGTTACTTTAAGATTTCAGCTCAACGGCAAGAGCGTAGAAGTCACGTGTGAGGCGGAGGAGACGCTGGCCGAAGTTTTGCGCAATCAATTGAACCTCACCGGCACAAAAGTTTCTTGCGAAGTCGAGGTTTGCGGCGCGTGTACGGTGTTGATCGACGGTCTGCCGGTGAGCTCTTGCACGACGCTGGCTTACGAAGCGCGCGCCAAGAACGTCACAACCATTGAAGGGTTGGAAAGACCCGATGGCACGCTGCATCCCATTCAGCAGGCGTTCATCGATGAATTCGCTTTTCAGTGCGGTTTCTGTACGCCGGGCATGATTATGTCGGCGAAAGCTCTGCTGGATGAGAATCCCAAGCCGTCACGGAACGAAATTATCCATCACATGGACGGCAACATTTGCCGCTGCACCGGTTACGCACCGATCGTGAATGCCATCCAGCGCGCCGCCGAGGCGATGGCCCAGGAGATCAAAAAGTGAGCGCCGAAAAAAAGACTGACTTTCACGTTGTCAATCATTCCTTGCCGCGTCGCGATGGCCGGGTCAAGGTCACGGGGCACGCGACCTACGTCAGCGACGTCAGGCTCATCGGCATGGCGTATGCGAAAGTGCTGTGCAGCCCCTATGCCCACGCCAAGATCATTTCCATCGATACCTCGCGCGCTGCGGCACGGCCCGGAGTCTATTGTGTCATCACCGGAAACGATCTCGACGGTCTCAATCCCTATTACGGGCATGCGGTCAAGGATCACCCGCTGCTGGCAATTGAGAAGGTTCGCTACGCGGGTGAACCGGTGGCCGCGGTAGTGGCGGTCGATGAGCGCACCGCGTTTGAAGCGTTGGAGTTCATCAACGTCCAGTACGAAGAGCTGAAGGCTGTTTTCACGCCCCAGGAAGCGATGGCGCCGGACGCGCCTTTGCTGCACCAGAGAAAGTTCGAGGCGGGCGCGTTGCGCGGCTTTGAGGGCGACGTGACGGCGGGCAAAGGAAGCAATATTTGCCAGCGGCACAAGATACAGTGGGGTGATGTCGAGAAGGCGTTCAAAGAGGCTGCAGCCGTAGTCGAAGGCGAGTATTACTTCCCGATGACGTATGCCTATGCGATGGAAGCTTACGTTGCCATCGCCGATGTCACCGACCAGGGCGTCACGGTTTATTCCTCGGCCCAACATCCTTTCATGGTGCGCCATGATCTAAAATCCGTTTTCAACCTGCCGGTGAGCAAAGTGCGGCTGATCGTCCCGTTTGTCGGCGGCGGTTACGGCAGTAAGTCGTATACTAAGATTGAACCGCTTGTGGCCGCCTGTTCATGGAAGGCGAAGCGGCCGGTGAAGCTGCAACTGACGATCGAAGAGGCGATGCTCACTACGCGCAGCGATGACGCCTACACCTGGATGCGAACCGCGGTGGATGCCAACGGCAAGATCATCGCCCGCCAGGCCAAGATTTTAATCAACACCGGCGCCTATGCTGAAAACAGCCCGCTGGTCGTGGAAAAATCGACCAATCGCTGCGTCGGTCCGTACGCCATCCCGAACGTGCTGATCGAAAACAGTTCTTATTACACCAACACCGTGCCGGCCAGCTCTTATCGCGGCTTCGGTTGCGCGCAGGTCACTTTGCCGGGGGAGTCGCAGATCGATGAGCTCGCAGCCAAGATCGGCAAAGATCCCTACGAGTTTCGTTTGGCGAATGCCGCCAAGCCCGGCGAGGAATTTTTCCCGGGTATGCGCCCCTTTGACGGCACATTGAAGCAAGACCTGGAAACCGCCGCTAAGGCCATCGGGTGGAAAAATCCCGCGCCGAAGGGTCATGCCCGCAGCATCGCCTGCTCCGGCAGCGACGCCGGCGCTTACCCGCTCACATCAACGGCGGTGCGTGTGCATGCCGACGGTTCGGTAACGATCATGACCGGCAGCACCGAGCTAGGCCAGGGGAGCCATACCGTTCTTCCACAAATCGCTGCAGAAGAATTGGGCGTGCCTTTCGAGAATGTCAATGTCGTCTCTTCGGACACCGCGATCACGCCATACGACCGTTCCACGGGCGCGAGCCGGACCACGACGCTGATGGGGAGCGCCGTTCTGGAGGCGTGCCGCGAGGCCATCCAGCAGATGGTGGTCATGGCGGCGGACGTGCTCAAAGTTAAAGTCGAAGATATTCAAGTGATCCGCGGCGGGGTGCGCTGCGGCGAAGCGCAACTCAACTGGTCAGAAGTGATCTGTAAGTTTTATGCGCTACCCGACGGCGAAGTAATCGGCCGCGCTTACATTCGCAAATCAGGCAAGTTCTCGGCATTGCCGGTTTTCTGGGAAACAGCCGCAACCGGCGTGGAAATTTCCGTCGACGAGGAGACCGGAAAAATAAATATGGAAAAGCTTGCGACGGTGGGCGATGTCGGCCTCGCCATTAATCCCGCGCTGGCCGAAGGCCAGGACATCGGCGCTGCCACCATGGGTATGGGCATCGGCCTCTTCGAAGAGTTGGTTTATGACGGATCGCAATTGGTCAACGGATCGATACTGGACTATCGCTTGCCGCGCTTCTCCGATTTGCCGAAACACGTGGAGCTCCATCTCGTGCAGAACCAAGACGGCGTCGGTCCCTACGGCGCCAAAGGTGGCGGCGAAGCTTCACTAAACTCCATGGCGGCCAATATCGCCAATGCCGTCGATCGGGCGCTCGGTGTGCGCATCCGTGAAGCGCCGCTCACACCGGAAAAAGTCTGGCGCGCCCTAAAAGAAAAAGAGTCGCAGAGTTCAAAGGTTCCAAAGTCTAAAGAATAAGAATCCCCGAACCCTGAGAATTTTGAACCTTATGAACGATTGAACCTTTGAACGAGAAAAAACCATGATGCCCCTAAGACGTTTTACCATGCACCAACCCCAGAGCGCCGCCGAGGCATCGGCGATGCTCGCCGAATTCGGCGAAAAGGCGCGCCTTTATGCCGGCGGCACCGAGCTGCTGTTGGCCATGAAACATGACCTGCTGCGCTATGAGCACCTCATCGATGTCAAAACCATACCCGGTCTAAACAAAATCGAACGGCAAAACAGCCGCTTGATGATCGGCGGCACTGTTACTCACCGCGCCATCGAGCGCTCGTCGATCGTCAGGGAGAGTGTTCCCGTGCTGGCCGAAATGGAATCGCAGATCGCCAACGTCCGGGTGCGCGCAAGCGGCACTCTTGGCGGCAATCTCTGTTTTGCCGAGCCGCATTCAGACCCCGCAACATTGTTGATCGCGCTTGGCGCAATGGTTCACGTCCAGGGCAAGAGCGGCGCGCGGACTCTACCCATCGGTCAGCTCATCACCGGGGCTTACGATACTTCATTAGCCGAGGACGAATTGCTCGCCAGCGTCGAAATACCCATCGCGGCCAAGTCCCAGCGTGCCGCCTACGTAAAATTCCAGCTTCATGAAAGACCCACGTTAAGCCTCGCCCTGGTACTGAACCTCGATGGGGATAATATCCACAAAGCTACGGCCGTGGTTGGCAGTGTGAGCACAGTGCCGACGCAATCCGAGAAAGCAAACGCGCTACTTGCCGGATCCCAAGCGCAGGTCGCGAAGCAACTCGGCGAGGCCGCTCAGATTTTGGCCGAGGTCGCCGATCCGGTTGAGGATCTTGAAGGCAGTGCCGACTACAAACGCCACCTCATCGGAGTTTTCCTCAAACGAGCCTTCGCTCAAGCCTT
>JBLMXG010000040.1:0-24435 GCA_050257635.1 Chloroflexota bacterium | reverse complement strand
AGAAATCTGCCCTGTACTTACCCGCAAGTTTGGCCGCTTGACTGACGTTGCCTTCGGTCATCGACAGCACTTGAACCAGATAATCTCGTTCAAAAGCATCGCGAGCATCTTTAAGAGGCTTCATACCGGTGTTCGGCTCAGCGACTTTTTCCTGAGCAAAAATGTGCCCCCGCTCCGCGGCCGCGCTTTTTCCCTGCAACATATAATCTTCGGTTACGGTATCGTTCTGTGTCATTGCCACGGCGTACTCGATGGTGTTTTCCAGTTCCCGCACGTTGCCGGGCCAATCGTGCATCATGAGCTTGCGCAGCGCTTCGGGCGTCAGCCCCTTGACCTCTTTCTTCATATGCTGGCTATATTTTTTCAAAAAGTGCTCCACCAGCGGCAGGATATCGTCTTTGCGCTCGCGCAACGGCGGCAGGTTAACGGGAATGACGTGGATTCGATAAAACAAGTCGTCACGGAACAAACCTTTGCGCACTTGCTCTTCGAGATCCTTGTTCGTCGCCACGATCACGCGAACGTCCACGGCCACCGGCACTTCGCTGCCGACCGGATAGAACTGCCGTTCCTGTAAAACCCGCAACAGCTTGGACTGAGTGGCGCGCGGCATGTCGCCGATCTCGTCGAGGAACAACGTACCGCCATGGGCCTGGGTAAACAGCCCGCGCGTGCTCTTCACCGCGCCGGTAAACGCGCCCCTCTCGTGACCGAACAGTTCGCTTTCGAGCAACGACTCGGGTAACGCCGCGCAATTCAACGCGACGAACGGCTTGTCCTTTCGATCGCTAGCTAAGTGAATCGCTTTGGCGATGAGTTCCTTCCCCGTGCCGCTTTCACCGTGGATATGCACGGTGGAGTCCAGCTTGGCGATGCGCGACACGACATCGAGCACGGCGCGCATCTTGCCGCTGCGAGCGATGATATTGGCGAAGTCGTAGCGCTCGTTGATAATATCTTTGAGCCGCTTGATCTCGGAGTTGAGCTTGCGATTTTCCAGCGCCCGTTCAATCTGCATGATCAAATCGGCCGGCTCGAAGGGTTTGGTCAAGTAGCTGAACGCGCCGCGGCGCATCGCTTCGACGGCGCTTTCGATGCTACCGTGGGCGGTCAGGATGATCGTCGGCACGTCGGGATGGATGCCGCGAAATTCGTCCATCAGGGTGAGCCCATCGCCGTTCGCCAGCATGAGATCGACGATGCACAAGTCAAAAGGTTTTTCCTTGAGCGCTTTCACCGCTTGCTCTTCGTCCGGCGTCGCAGTCACGTTATAATCCGCCGATTCGAGCCGCATGCGAATCAGTTCCAATAGGTTTGGGTTATCGTCTACAACTAAAATTTTCCCTTTAGCCATGTCGCATTTCATCTCCGCCGGTCGCGCCGCTTTTGATCGATTTCGATGTCGACCTGTTTAGATTTTTCGATCACCTGCCGGCTTTTTTCAATTTCTTGTTTGGTTTTTTCAAGCTCGGCGCGGGACTTGTCAATTTCCTGCTTGGATCTTTCGATCGCCGCGCGATTTCTTTCGATTTCCTGCTTGGACCTCTCAATCGCCTGTCGAGATTTTGCGATTTCCCTCTGTGATTCTTGCGCCTGTTTTAATACTCCCACCCAGACTCGGGCCTGCTCAGCCCACGGACTCTGGGGATAATCCGAAGCGACAGAAGAAAAAGAATTCAGGGCCTTTTCCAGATCTCTATTGGGATTGTCCGGATGAGCGTACGTCAGGCCCATCTGGTAGCTCGCAACATCCGCCGGTGGCTTGCCCTGCGCCTTTTCAAGAACGTTTTGATACGACTCTATCGAACCGTCGAAGTCGCCCCGAATCAGGAGATCGTTGCCCGTCGCAAGGGCTTCGCGCATTTCGCGACGGCGGTTCGACTCCTGAATTAAACTGCAACCGGCAACGAATATTAGCAGGGCAAGGCAAAAATAAAAGTGCTGCCTTTGCCCATTACGCTTTCGGCCCATATTTTACCGCCGTGCGAAGTAATGATGCTATTGGCGATTGCCAAACCAAGTCCGGTCCCCTGCCGCGCGTTCAGCGTTTGGCGACTGCCTTGGTTGAACTTTTCAAAAATCGACGCCAGGCTCTCCGCGGGAATTCCCGGGCCCGAGTCTTTCACAGATACTTCCAATTTACCATCGACCGCCTTTACGGCAACGCAGACCTGTCCCCCTCTGGGAGTAAACTTGACCGCGTTGCCAAACAAATTGCGCAGTACCTGGAGAATTCGTTCCGGATCTATTTTTAACGGCGGCAATGGCTGGCTCAGTTCGCTCTCCAGGGTAATCCCTTTGGCCTCGACCAAAGGCATGATCTCGGCCATGGCCCGCCTAATCAGCGGGTCGAGAGTGGTCAACTCGAATTCGTAACTCATCATGCCGGCTTCCATCTTGGAAAAATCGAGAAGCGAATTGACGACGCTGATCAGCCGGTTGCTCTCCTCCGCGAGGATGCTCAGCAGCCTGCGCTGTTTGTCGGAGACCGCCCCGCCGACCCCTTCGAGCAGCAACCCGGTGCCTTCTTTGATGGAGGTCAACGGGGTGCGCAGTTCGTGCGACATGGATGCGAAGAAGTCAGTTTTCATCCTGTCGATCTCCTGTAGTTTTTCACACATGGAGTTGATCGCAGCGGTCAATTCGCCGATTTCCGGCGGCGAGTCGATCAACAGCCTCGCCTCGAAGTTTCCTTTGGCAATTTCTTGCGTTTGGTTCTTCAACAAACCGATCGGACGGGTGATGCTGTTGGTGATAAACAACGACATCAACACGATCGCAAGCAGACAGGCGATGGAGATCGCCACCGAAACCTCGCGCGCCTGATCGGCGGCAGCGGCAAGGTCGGTGACTTTCCCATAGGTCAATTGCTGCTGATTGACTCGCAGCTTCTCGAACGATGCCAGCATCGCGTCGACCAAGGTGTCCTTGTCTTGTTTGTACTGTGCCTGGGGATACGGCCGAGTGGCGCGAACCAGCCGCGCCTCGCCGTTGACAAGGTCGTCGTAACGGTGAAAATCTTCCGCGACCCGTCTGAGCAGCGGCATCGCCACCGGATCTTTCAAAGCAAAGGTATTTTCCAAACGCGCTTCGAAGTCGATTTTCAGGCGCACGAATTGCAGGTACCAAGTTTCGTCGCGTGTGATGGTAAATTTCTGCTCGGCGCGGCTCTGCGCCAACAGCAGATCGGCAAGGGTCTTTTCGTAGTCGAGGATCCGATTGTCGACCGTGAGGATCGACTCCGTAAGCTCGCGGAAGTGACGCAGCTGTAGCACCGCATAAGCGCTCGCCGCCGCCACGATTAGAAAAATCGTCAAGTAACCAATAACGAGACGGGAAAATAAGCTCAAACGCACGGCGATGTCGTCCTCGGCGCGGGCAAGCCCTAACTCGCCTTAGTGGAGGGCGGCGCGTCAAACAACTCCGCCGGATCGGCGTCCGCCGAAAGGAGCTTCTGGGCGAACTGCTCTAGGCGTCGATCGGCGTTCTGGTAACCCGACTGGGCGTGCCCCAGATGTTTTCCCAGCAGCGCAAACTCATCGCGGAATTTGCCGAAGTCGCCCTGCAGCCGGCCCAAGTATTGAAGAATATCCTTGGCCCGATCTTCGATCTTCATCCCCTTGAGACCGAGAACGATAGCCTGCAAATAAGCATAAAAACTGTTGGGCGAAACCGGGATAACTCGCTTCGACATGGCATAAGAGCTGAGAGTTTTCTCCTCGGGCGCGCCATCCTTGATCATCACCTCATAGTAAACATTCTCCGCCGGGATATACATCAGAGCGAAATCGTAGGTGCCCTCGTCCGGCAGGATATATTTCGTGGCGATGGCATCGATATGCTTTCGCACGTCAGCAGCGAATTGTTTGCGGGCGCGGCCTTTGTCGTCGTCGTTCGCTTCGAGAATCCGTTTGAAATTTTCCAAGGGAAACTTCGCGTCCACCGGCACCAGCGACGCGCCGAGTTTGATCACCGCGTCGACTTTATCCCCGTTGCGAAAACTATATTGGATTGAGAAGTGTTGCGGCGGGAGAATTTGCGCCAGCAAGTCCTCAAGAAAAAATTCTCCTAGCCCGCCGCGCAGCTTCGGCGCCCGAAGAATCTCCTGCAACGACGCGATGTCTTTGCCAACCTCGTAAATTTTTCGGTTGGCCTCTTCCAGCCCTCCCAAGCTGCGTTGCACATGCCCCACGACCCGCGCCGCATTGTCCAAACGCTCGCCCAAGCTTTGCTGCGTTGCGTTCAACACCTGAGTATTTTCCCTGAGCCGGTCGTTGACATGTTCGAGCACCTGTCCGAGCTGGCGCTGGATCGACTGAGCATTGCTGTCCAAAACCTGGCTAAACTGCGCGCGTAGCTGCTCGATCTGCTGCTGCAGCAAGAGCAGCGAGGAATCGTCCCGGCTATCCTGCACAATGGCGCGCAAACGGCTTAAGAAAATCCAACCGAGGAGCGCCAAGCAAAAGATTGAAAAAAGAATCAGGGCGAGAGTGTTGGATAGTTCCACGATCAACCGTGGCGCGATTAAACCAGTCTGACGGCGTACTCCAGGATCTCGCTGAGCTTGCGGATCTGCGTGGCGCGCATGGAACGTTCTTCACGGGGGGAATTAAGATAATCGTCGACGCTTTTTTTCAAGTTCCATTCCAGCAATTCGACGCATTGCTCAATGCTCACCTTCTCCGAACGGCGCCGTCGCGCTTGATGCAATTCGTCGATTTGGATCAGCTGTCCCATACTAGGCGCTAGCATAGGCGAGTCGAGAAAATTGTCAAGGCCCGAAACTCACCGCCGGTTGCTGTTGTGTGACGCAGTGAATCGCGCCTAAGCCAGCGACCACTTCGTTGCATCGAAGTCCGACAACCTTCCTCTGCGGAAACAACTCCTGCAAGATTCCCAGCGCGCGGCCATCGTTGGCATCCTCGAAGATGGGAACCAAAACAAGTTCGTTGGCGATGTAAAAATTGGCATAGCTCGCCGGCAGGCGGACGCCTTCGTAGTCCACGGGCGCCGGGCACGGCAAAGTAGCGATCGAAAATTTTTTGCCGTGTTGATCCCGGGCGCTTTGCAACCGCTCGAAATTTTCCTGTAGATACCTGTAATTTTCATCGCGGGAATTAGATTCGACGATGCACACCACGGTCGTCGGATTGACAAAGCGCGCGATGTCGTCGATATGGCCGTCGGTATCGTCGCCGACGATTCCTTCGCCGAGCCAGAGGATGTTGCTTACGCCCAACGAGTCTCTCAAGAAATCGTCGATTTCCGTGCGGCTCAAGTGTGGGTTGCGGTTTTTATTGAGCAGGCACTGCTCCGTGGTTAGACAAGTGCCGGCGCCGTTGACTTCGATCGAGCCCCCTTCAAGAACAATCGGATGATCGAAAACCGGAACTTTGAGCAGCGCGGCGATTGCCCGCGCGACTCGATCATCATCCTCGTAGGACTTATATTTTCCGCCCCAGCCATCGAATATCCAATCGTTGAAGGCGAGCGGCTGATCGGCGGAATTTCGCGTGACAAAGGTCGGCCCGTAATCGCGCATCCAAACATCGACGGTGGGAATTTGCAGAAGCTTAACATTTCCAATCGCCGTGCGAGCCGCCTTCAACCGCGCCGCGACTTCTTTTTCGGCGGCCTGGTCGTTCACAAGCAGATAAACCTGCTCGTTGGGCGCCAACGCGCAAATCATGTCGGTCCAGATGTCGCGAACTTTTTCCAAAGAGGTCGGCCAAGTCTCTCGATTGCTAGGCCAGGAAAGCCAGGTGGCGCGATGGGGTACCCATTCCGCTGGCATAGAATAACCGAGCGAACGCGGCGTTTGCTTTTTATTTGTAGGAGCCATCGAAAATTGAGGCAACGTCGTCAACGCCGGGGTTTGTGTTCTTCCAGCGAGCGTGCCAGAAGCGATCCGTAAGCGTCGATGCGCCGGTCGCGCAGGAACGGCCAGCTCTGCCGCGTCTCTTCAATCTTGCCCAAATCACACTTGGCGAGCAGAATCTCTTCGCGCTCGCCGCCTGAGCGGGCGACGATCTCACCGAAGGGACCGGCAACGAAGGAATTGCCCCAGAATCTGATTTTGCCTTCGCGTCCAACGCGATTCACCGAAGCCACATAAACCCCGTTGGCCACCGCGTGCGAGCGCTGGATCAATTGCCAACCGTCGCGCTGAATTTGCGCCACCGCACGCGGTTCTTTAGGAATCCAGCCGATGGCGGTCGGATAAAAGAGTATCTGTGCTCCCCCCAGCGCCGCCAGGCGAGCGCCCTCGGGAAACCATTGATCCCAACAAACCAGCGCGCTGATTTTCGCATAACGCGTATCGAAGCTCGGGAACCCAAGATCGCCCGGTGTGAAGTAAAATTTTTCGTAGTAAAGCGGATCGTCTGGGATATGCATTTTTCGGTACTTGCCGGCTATCGATCCGTCAGCATCGATGACCACGGCGGTGTTGTGATATATCCCGGCCGAGCGGCGTTCAAACAGCGAGGCGACGATGACGATTTCTCTTTGCCGCGCCGTCGCTGCAAGAGCATCCGTGCTCGGCCCCGGGATCGACTCGGCCAACTTGAAATTTCTGTGATCCTCGCTCTGACAAAAATAACGCGAGCGAAACAATTCTTGCAGACAGACAATCTGCGCACCCTTTTCGGCCGCCGCTTCGGCGCGCGCGATCGCCTTTGCGAGGTTTTCGGCGGGATCGGTGCCGGAGCTCATCTGAATCAGCCCCAGCGTCACGTTGTTTTTGGCATTGCCGCGGCGCATCGTGCAAGTCTCTTGATTGCTTTAAAAACAAAAAGGGAGAGGAAAGCTTCACCCCTTCCTCTCCCTTAAAATAGCGGCGCGGAAGATTACTTCAAGTGTTGAGCGAAAAACGACTTGGTTTTCTCCCAGGCGTCTTTCGCGGAGGCTTCATGATAGCTGCCCCGATCATCGCAGTTGAAGCCGTGGCCAGCTTCCGGATAAATCTTCATCTGAAAGGCGACCTGCTTGGTCGTCAACTCGGTGTTGATCTGGCCGACCTGATCCATTGGAATGAGCTGGTCTTTGGCGCCGAAGAAAAGGTACATCGGACACTTGATCTCGCCCGTGCGCGACAGCGGGCTCGGATTGCCCATGGTAATCCCGCCGCCGTAATAAGGCACCGCCGCCTTGACGTCGTTGGCGTGATGCGCCGCGGACAAGTAGGTGAGCCGGCCGCCCATGCAAAAGCCGACGACGCCGATGGAGCCGGATTTGACGTTGCTCTGCGATTTCAAATGGGCAATCGCCGCGCCCACATCTTCCATCGCCTTGGGATCCTGCACCCTCTGTAGAGTCGCAATCGCCTTCGGCATGTCGGAATAAGGGATGATCCGCTCGGCTTCCCGGTGAAAGATATCGGGAGCGATCGCGACGTAACCCTCCGCGGCGATGCGGTCGGCGACTTTTTTGATGTGGTCGTTGACTCCGAAGGCCTCTTGAATGACGACGACGCCCGGATAGGTCCCGCCGCCCTTGGGCTGCGCGACGTACGCATCCATCTTGCCGTCGGAAGTGTTTAGTTGCACGGTTGCGCTGCTGGTATCCATGAGTAAACCTCCTGAAAAGCCGATGGTAATTTTTGAAGTGGCTTTTCTCTATCAGATTTTAAATTGCCGGTCCACAGCCGGCGCTGCGTCGTTCAATTAAATGCTATCTTGTTTCCGGCAAAACTCCAGGATTCGATTGCAGACCTTCTCGGTGGTCTGTTGCGGCGGCATGACGCTCCAAAAATCCGCCCTCGGTAAAAGCTCGCGCAGATAGTGCGCAGCCGAAGTTGCATGCGACGCGTCGTCGCCAGGAATGACCAGTGACGGAGCTTTGATGCCCATCACCTCTTCGGGCTCGGCTCCCGGTGCCGTGTCGCGATCAAATAGCGTGCGACCGCTGGTCATAATTAAAGCCAAATAACGATCGAGATCCAGCGTCGCGTAATGCTCGGCAAAGGCGCTATCGCGGGCGATCATCGTGGCCCACGGCCCCGCTTCCGGATCCATCCAAAAGCTCTTACCACCGCGGGCGCGCTCGATCACACCGGTCAAACCATTCGCTTTGACGAAATTATGGTGGCGCAGGAAACGTTCTTGGCCGTTTACTTTCCACCGAAAGCCGCCTACCGGCCAGTGAAGCAGCAGACCGCGCGTCGCCTCGGGGTAGTGCGCGCCGAACGCCAGCGCCACCGAGCAGCCCATGCAGCCGCCCATGATCCACGCCGACGCGATGCTCAAGTGATCGAGCAGCGCTTTGCCATGGCGGGTGAAACTAGCCCAGCTCAGCCGCTCGACGCGCCCTCCTGACTGCCCGCACTCACGCCGGTCATAGAGAATGACGGTGTGTTCCGCCGCAAGCGCTTTGACCGCGTCGATCCCCGTCCAAGCGCTGGCGACGCGCCACTTGTCGACGGTCGCGTCGAAGCCGCCCGGGGCGCACATAAGAATCGGTGTTCCGCTGCCGTGGCTTTCATAATAAGTTTCAATGCCGTCGATCGTCGCTTCTGGCATGGCTATTTCTCCGCTAGTCTACTGGACTTCGAAACTTGCGCCGCATAAGATTTAGCACGCCGCCCGACCTTAAGAAAAGTCGCATGCCCATGGAGGTTGACTGTGAGTGACCGAGAGACCGAAGAAAAATTCAGCGCACTGCTCGATGTAATGGCGCAGCTACGCAGTGAGACCGGCTGCCCCTGGGACAAGGAACAAACCCACGCTTCGCTAAAACCCTGCCTGCTCGAAGAAACCTACGAGCTGCTCGACGCCCTGGATGATGGCAACGCGAAGAAGCTCAAAGAGGAGTTGGGCGACGTCCTTCTTCAAGTAATCTTTCATGCGCAGATCGCCACAGAAGACGGCCGCTTTACGATCAAAGATGTAATATCAGCGCTCACGGATAAATTGGTTCGGCGCCATCCTTATGTTTTTGCCGGCGAGCCCTTACCTAAGGACAGCGCGGCGGTTTTAAAGCAGCGATTGCAGATCAAGGCCAACGAGAAACCTGACGAAGAAATCAAGTCCGCCCTCGGCAACGTGCCCAAAGCGATGCCGGCCTTGGCGCGGGCGCAGTCGATTTCACGCCGGGCCGCCCACCTCGGTTTCGAATGGCCCGACATCGAGCAGGTCTGGGACAAGGTGGAAGAAGAGATGGGTGAACTCAAGGAGGCCAGCGCATCCGGCGACAAGTTGCGAACCGGCGAGGAACTGGGCGACCTGCTTTTTACCATGGTTAACATCGCCCGTTTTCTCGACGTCGAAGCCGAAGGGGTCTTAGCCCAGACCATCGAGCGCTTCACGCGCCGCTTTCATTACATTGAACGTCAATTGCAAGCGGCCAACAAGGGTTTCGAACAGTCCTCTCTCGAAGATATGGATGAGCTTTGGGAAGAAGCCAAGAGTCTTGAAGCGCACGGAAAAACCTCGACATGAGTCAATCGCGAGCTGGGATCGTCTTCCTCGATGCCGCGACCTATGGCGATGTTTCTCTGGCGCAGTTCGCCGAGAGATGGAACTGCACAGTGCACCAACTTACGTCGCCCGACGAAACGCTACAACGGCTGGCGGGGCACGAAATTGCCGTCACCAATAAGGTCGTCATCGACGCCGCCATTTTGAACTCACCAGCAGCGCGCGACCTGAAACTCATCGCCGTAGCAGCCACCGGCACCGACATTATCGACCGAGAGGCAGCCACGCGGCGAGGCGTCAAAATTTGCAACGTACCGGGTTATGCGACCCAGTCGGTGGCCCAGTTCACCATGGCGCTTATTTTGGAATTGGCAACGCAAGCTGGAAAATATATCGACGCCGTGAACTCTGGCGAGTGGCAAAAAAGTCCCATCTTCTCCCTCCTCACCCATTCCACTGTCGAGCTTAACCGTAAAAAACTCGGTATCGTCGGCTACGGTAATATTGGGCAAACCGTCGCGCAGATGGCGCGCGGCTTCGGCATGGAGATTTTGGTCGCAGCGCGGCCCGGCGCAAGCAGTACAATCCCGCAGGATCGGATCGAGTTCCGGCAATTGCTATGCCAAGCCGACATCGTTTCGCTCCACTGCCCGCTCACGCCGGAAACACGAAACCTAATCAACGAGCGAAGCCTCGCGCTGATGAAACCAACGGCTTTCTTGATCAACACGGCGCGCGGCGCGCTGATCGACGAATCCGCATTGATCGAAGCTTTACGAAAAAAACAAATCGCCGGCGCGGCGCTCGATGTGATCACCCAGGAGCCACCATCCGCCGATCACCCGATGATTCGGGCGGCACAAGAGCTCGATAATTTGATCATCACGCCGCACACCGCCTGGAGCACGAAGGAAGCGCGCGAGCGCTTGCTTCAAGAAGTCGAAGCAAACATCGCCGCCTTCCTGCACGGTTGGGACAGAAACCGCGTCACTTGAGATGATCTCGATCTTACTTCCGATCCAACCCCGGCCTCACCCGGCTCCAGCCAAAGGAATCGTCGGGATCGTCGTCGCCGCCCAGTCCGCCGTCGAATTTTTGCGACGCGGTGTGACCGTCAAGGTTTAATATTCTGATTGAGATGAAAGACATTTTTCGGGTCATAGTGTTTTTTAGCCTGCACCAGACGATCATAATTGGAGCCGTAGGCGGCGGCAACGCGGTTGTCCTCGTCCTCGGTCATGAAATTAATGTAGGCACCAGAAGAAGCGTAGGGCGCGCTCGCTTTGAAAAACGCCCGCGCCCACTCGATGCAGTTCGTATCCTGGGCCGGGCTCTGCCACCGGCCATGAACGTTCAAGACGAATTTTGCGTCCCGGTGCGCGTAAGCCATAGCGTTTGGCGCCACTCGGTTGGCGGCACCGCCGATGTGGCCAATAAAGATCTCGCACTGCGGCGAGGGTAGTTTGCCAGCATATTCGATAATCGCATCGAGGGCGCCGTCGCTAAGCTCGGTAAAATTATGCGACTTCCAGTAGTTTCTGGCACCCGGCGCAAGCAAGGGATCGAACGCTTTCTGCCAGTCCGTATAAGGTTGAACGCCGATATGCTCGCCGTGAGGGTTGCCGAAGGTACGGATCTGCTCGATCAGCTTTCGGCCCTCCGCAGCTCTCCCGGCATAAAAGACCGGCAGCACGACGACTTCTTTGCCGTGCACGTTTTCGGGCAGAAACGGCAGCGGCGGCGCCTGGCGCAGCACGACCCAGACACTGAGCTCCTCGGGGGATGTGGTGGTAAATTCGCGATAGCGGCCGAGCACCTGCTTGGCTTGTGCGAACGGAAAGACGATCAAACCGGCGAGGATTTCCGGACCGACGGGATGAAGCGCGAACTCGAACTGGGTGACGACGCCGAAATTGCCGCCGCCGCCACGCAAGGCCCAGAAAAGCTCGGGGTTATCCCGCTCGCTTGCCCGCAGCTTTTTGCCCTCCGCGGTTATCACTTGCGCTGAGACCAGATTGTCGATGGTCATGCCGTGCTTGCGCGTGAGCCAGCCAAAGCCGCCGCCGAGGGTCAAGCCGGCGATGCCGGTCGTCGAGTTGATCCCCACCGGAGTTGCCAGGCCGTGGCGCTGGGTGGCGGCGTCTAGATCGGCGAGCGTTGCGCCGGCGTCGACGTAGGCGAGGTTCTTCCCGGCATCGACCCGAACTTGCTTCATGTTGGTAAAATCGATCGTCAGGCCGCCATCGCACAGGGCATTGCCGGCAATGTTGTGACCCGCGCCGCGAACCGAGATTTCCAGCCCCTGCTCCCGAGCAAACCGGAGCGCCGCTGCGACATCGTCCTCATCGGACGGCTGGACGATAACCGCGGGTCGGCGTTCGATCATGGCGTTCCAGATCTGCCGCGCTTCCTCGTAATTGGAATCCTCGGAAGTCAGTACGCGGCCTCGGATCGTATCTTTAAGCTTTTTTCCCAGCGCCGACGATTGTGTTGTCATAATATTGACCTCCTTTTTCAATTTTAGCTCGTTAGCAGAACGCCGGCGCCATTTGTTCGATCTGCGCTCGCGCTTGGGGCTTAATGTGTTCCACAGTGGCGAGAAAATTCGGATGGGTCATCCCCGTTCCAAGATAAGTCCAGCGCATTCCCCTGAGCACCGCTTCCGTCATCTTCTCACGTTCGCTCTTGCTCAACTTTCGCCCCGTAGCCTGGGTGAACGCGTCCACGTTGAACTCCGTCTGCTGCTTGATCCCCTCGTCGATAAAGGCGCCGATTTCCCCGTATTCCTCAAATGCCCGGTCGATTTCCTTCCCTGATGCGTTCTCTGCTAGCTCTTCCACGATCAACGTGTCAAGCTTGGTGTGCTGGGACTCCTCCAGCCAGTGGTTCTTGAGCAAGCTCTTAAATTGCGGGTCGAGATCCTGGTTGTCCCTCACCCCTTCAATATAGTGTCTGAGGGTGATCCACTCGATATGCAGGATCGCTATTCCCACCCCCAGAGGACTGTGCGATAGAACGAACTTCTTTACATCCTCGGCTGGGCCGATGAAGCTACACTCGCTGCCAAAGCCCGCCTCAAACTCCTGGCGAAAACGCTTGAAAAGGTGAATGTGCTTGGCTTCTTCCCCGGCAAACTGCAGAAGCGCCCGTACCCGGTAGTCGTCTCCGGATAACTTTGCCTGGGCATGATCGACGGCAAAGGGGAGAATAAACTCTTCCACCAAGCCGAACATCGCCAGATACTCATGCCCCCGGATCTGATTGAGAACTCGCTTCTCCTCGCTTGAGAGAAAGGAGAGCTCGCTCACCTGTGCCAACGACTCCGCCATGAAAGGCTTGCTGAAATCCAACCGCTTCTCTCCGCCGATGATATCGTCGATCCGCCAGTTGATCCGCTCTGAGGTCTCAAGTGCCCCCTGATAAGAATAATTGCTCTTCATGATCGCTTTCTCCCTTCGGGTTTTTGCAACTCATCGCTGCTTGCTAGAGACACTAAGCGGGAACCGTGCCATTCCGGCCAAACGAACGTTAGCGTTTAAAACTTAATGAGTTAGGACGCGGTGGGAAGTAAAGTGTGGAGCACGAGATCGCGTCGATAACGATATCTCGTCGGCGCCGGCAACGAATTTTCGTGAGCGGAGAATCCTGGATCAGCGATTGCGCTTGATGCCAAGTGCTTTCATCCGCGAGCTAAGCGTGGTGGGTTTCAAGCCGAGTAACCGGGCGGCGCCGTTTTCTCCGCCGATTTTCCACTGGGCGGTTTCTAAAGCGACGATGACATTGTTACGTTCCAGCTCTTCGAGCTCTTTCGCTGTGCGCACGCGCTTTGAAGTTTCGCCGTCGCTGCCAAGCCCGGCTGGATTGGCATTCACGCTTTCCGGCAGGGCGCGGTCGAGATTGAGCCGCCCGTCGCGTGCCGTGATGACGGCGCGCTCGATAATATTTTGCAGCTCGCGCACATTGCCCGGCCAACTGTACGCTTGCAGTCGCCGCAGACTATCCTCGGTCAGCGGCTCCAGCGTTCGCCCCAGTCTCGGGGCAAACTTTTGCGCAAACGCCGTTGCCAGAATGCCGATGTCCTCGCGCCGCTCGCGCAGCGGCGGCACATAAATCGGAAAAACGTTAAGCCGGTAATATAAATCTTCGCGAAACTGGCCCTCGCGCACCGATCTCTCCAGATCTCGGTTGGTCGCGGTGATCACGCGCACGTCCACTTTGCGCGTCTGTGAGCTGCCCACCGGTTCGAACTCACCTTCCTGAAGCACGCGGAGCAGCTTGGACTGCAACTCGATCGGCAGCTCGCCGACTTCATCGAGAAATATGGTTCCGCCGTGCGCCAGGGCGAAGCGTCCGTCGCGCTTTTTAGTCGCGCCGGTAAACGCGCCCTGCTCGTGGCCGAAAAACTCGCTCTCGATCAGCGTTGCCGGAATCGCGGCGCAATTTACTTTGATCAACGGCCTATCGCGGCGTCGGCTGGCGCCATGGATGGCGCGGGCGATCAGTTCTTTTCCCGTACCGGTCTCACCGAGAATAAGCACGGTGGCATCGGTCGCGGCCACTTCTTTTACATCGCCGAGAACTTTTGCGAGAGCCTCGCTGCGCCCAACGACCTCATCGGCGCCAGTCAGAGAGCTGATTTCCTCGCGCAAGTATTCGGTTTCAACCGTAAGCGAACGGATCTTTTGCTCGGCGTCAAGCCGCTCATTAACGTTTCTAAGTATGAGAGTGTAAAAAGGCTCGCGTTCGACGTCGATGCGCGAAAGTGTAGCTTCAGCCTGAAATTTGCCGCCTTGAGTGGCCATCGCCGCCAGGCCGCCGGGAATCCATTGATACCGCTGACCCTCGGGACGGGTGTCGAGGTCGACGATCAAGCGCGCTAGTTTTTCGCGCGAATCCGGTGTTAGAAAAAGAGTAAAGCTCTCCTTCGCAACCTCGGCGGCGGAACAACCGAAGATTTTCTCCGCCGCCGGATTCATCTGATTAATCTTGAGATGCTGGTCAAGCTCGACGATGGCATCCATGGCGCTGCCGACCAGCCGCCCGAGCTTGCGCTCACGCTCGCGCACCTTTGCTTCGGCTCGCAACCGGCGCAACTCGGCGGCAGCGCGAGCGGCAAAAATCTGAAACAAAGTTTGCGTTCTCGGCTCAGGGGGCATAGGGCGCTTATCGAGCACCGCTAAATGGCCAAGAATTTTGCTGTCCAAGTCAAGCAATGGCATGCCCATATAACTCGCCGCGCCGACAGCTTTGACATCGGGATCATCCCAGTAAATGTTTAGGAGATTATCGGGAATGTGAATCAGACAGCGCTGGTCAATGACACGTTCACAGGGCGTTCCGTCCACCACCATCTCCCAGCCGTCGAGCCATTGATCGCCCATCCAAAAGGCGAGCGCTTTGAGCCGGCGGGATTCGGGGAAGAACTCGGTGACCCACGCGCCGTGGGTGTTCAGCGCGGTTGCCAAATTTTTCACCAGGGCCTTGAAAAACCCTTCGCCGGTCTCGGCCGCGGTGCCTTCGAAAATTGTCCGAAGCGCGACGTCAACGTCAATATTTTGCAGCGGTAGACGATCCATCGGGCGCCGGCGCTAAGTATCCCAGGCGATTGATTTTCCCAAGATCAAAAAATTGCCGTTTGAAAATTGGCGCGGTGGGTGGAAGACCAAGCGGTCACAGAGGTGTCACGTCGCAACGCGACCGGACAGATCAGAATGGAATGTCGTCATCCACCGGCGGCCCGCCGCCAGCCATTTCATCGGCGCCGCCGCTGTCCATGTCCGGCGCCACGCGCGTGCCGCCACCTCCGCCGAGGAAACGAATACGCTGGGCGACGATTTCAGTGACGTACCGCTTGGTGCCGGTTTTATCGTCGTAACTGCGCGTGCGGATACTACCTTCGACGAAGACCTGCCGGCCTTTCGCAAGATACTGACCGC
Source organism: Chloroflexota bacterium (assembly GCA_050257635.1). Taxonomy (GTDB): domain Bacteria; phylum Desulfobacterota; class Binatia; order UBA9968; family UBA9968; genus DP-20. The sequence continues at coordinate 9,083 of JBLMXG010000040.1, read as the reverse complement.
AGCTCTCGCCCTGCTTGCCCCACACCACGATGTTGTGCCATTCGGTGCGTTCTTGACGGCTACCCCCCTGGTCCATCCAGACCTCCGACGTCGCGATCGGAAACCGGGCAACGGCTCGGCCGCTGTTGGTAAAACGCACTTCGGGATCTTTGCCCAGGTTGCCAATCAGAATCACTTTATTTACCGACATCTCAATCTCCAGGGAGCCGGAGTTCGATGCTCCAGCGAAATGCTGGAGTCAACTTAGCGCCGGCTTGGCGCAGAGTCAATGATAATTGAAACAGCAGATGCAAACTGTCCTCACATTGCTTTTTCATCGGCCACGAACTAATATATTTCATCCAATTTCCATCCCTTGCGCAAAGCAAGCTTATTAGAATCTTGATGTTTTATATCGCCCAGTTAGCCCTATTGCTCGTTGTCACGATCCCGTTAGCCGTGGCGACTGTCGTCATAGGTCCTTTCGACCCCCACGGTAAGCGCGCCTATCGGATTAATCAGGTCTGGACCTGGTTCATTTTGCGCCTGGGAGGGGTTCGCCTAAAGGTTACGGGGCTCGATAATATCGAGGCAGGCAACGCCTATATTTTTATGGTCAATCATCAGAGCAACATCGACATCCCCGCGCTGATCCAAAGCTTGGCCCATTTTCAACTGCGCTGGATCGCCAAGAAAGAGCTGCTATGGGTGCCCTTCTTTGGTTGGGCCATGTGGGCGACCAAGCATATCGCGGTGGACCGATCGGATCCGACGGACGCCATCAAGAGCTTGAAACGCGCCAAAGAGCTGCTCGCTGCCGGCATATCGGTCGTCGTTTTTCCCGAAGGAACGCGCAGCCGCGACGGTCAATTGCTGCGCTTTAAAAAAGGTGGTTTCCTGCTCGCGGCGCAAAGCGGCGTGCCGATCGTCCCGGTCGCTATCAAGGGCAGCGGTAAGATCTTGCCGCGGGGCGGATGGAAGCTCCGCTCCGGTGTGATCGAGTTGTTCGTCGACAAACCCATCGCGACGGACAACTACCGCACGGGAAAATTGCGTGCGCTCGGCGAGACCGTGCGTCAGCGCATCGCCGACCATCTAGGCCCATCCACGCCGGCACGGTTGGAAAAACGGAGCGCTTAGATATCCCATGGATTCACTCAGGATCATCCCGCTCGGTGGTTTAGGGGAGTTCGGACTCAACATGATGCTAATCGAATACGGCGCGGCCGCCATCGCCGTCGATTGCGGCCTCATGTTCCCCGGCGCGGACCTGCTCGGCATCGACCTGGTGATTCCCGATGTGAGTTACCTGCTGGAGCGCCGCGACAAACTCAAAGCCATCGTCCTCACCCACGCCCATGAGGACCACATCGGCGCCTTGCCCTACGTGCTGGAGCATCTTGACGTGCCCATCTTCGGCACCCGGCTGACCCTCGGTCTATTGGCAAACAAGTTGAGAGAGCACGATCTCGAGGATACCGTGGACGTGCGCGAAATCACCGCGGGCATGCCCTGGGAGATCGCCCCATTTCGCATCGAAGGCATCCGCGTCACCCACAGTTTGATGGACTGTCTGGCGTTGGCTATCGAAACCCCCGTCGGCACCATCATCCACACTGGCGACTTTAAGATCGATAACACTCCCATGGAAGGGGAGATGTTTGATTTTCAGCGGTTCGCCGCCTACGGCGAGAAAGGCGTATTGTTGCTGCTGTCGGATTCGACCAATGTGGAGAAGTCGGGCTATACGCCGTCGGAGCGCGAGGTCGGCAGCAACCTCGAACAGATCATTCAGCATAGCAGCGGCAAAGTTCTGGTTTCGACCTTTTCATCGAGCATCCCGAGAATCCAGCAGGTGATCGATATCTCCGAGCGCTGCGACCGGCGCGTAGTGCTGAGCGGCCGGAGCATGATCCGCAACAGCCAGGTGGCGGCAGAACTGGGTTATCTGCATCTGCCGCGCAATTTCATGACTGAAAGCGAGCGCTGGCAGGATTTAGCCGCCGACCGTCTCACCTTCCTCACCACCGGCAGCCAGGGCGAGCCGTTGTCGGTGCTGCACCGCGTAGCCTTGGACGACCATAAGACGATCAAGGTCGCGCCCGGAGACACGGTCATTCTTTCGTCGAAATTTATTCCGGGCAACGAAAAAACGATTTCCAATTTAATCAATCACCTCTACCGCCGCGGCGCGGAGGTTCATTACGAGAAAGTATCCGAAATTCACGTGTCGGGTCACGCGAGCCAGGAGGAGTTAAAGACCATGCTTCAGCTCACCCGGCCGCGCTATTTCGTGCCGATTCACGGCGAATATCGCCATCTGGTGCGCCATCGCAAGCTCGCCCAAGACGTCGGCATCCCGGTAGACAACTGCTTCATCCTCGAAGACGGCGATGTCCTGGAGCTGAGCGCCAACAGCGCGCAAAAAATCAAACCGATTCAAGTCGGAAAAGTTTTTGTCGACGGCAAAGGCGTCGGCGATGTCGGCGACATCGTCATTCGCGACCGCCGCCACCTCTCCGAAGACGGTATGGTGCTCGCCGTCATGGCGATCCACCAGCAGTCCGGTGAGCTTGTCGCGGGCCCGGATCTAATTTCGCGCGGCTTCATGCGCGCCGAAGAAAGCGAAGAGATTTTGGAGCATGCGAAAAAGGTCGCGCTCGAAACATTTCATGACATGAGCCGCGAAACCCGAACCGATCCCGCCGAGCTCAAGGAGGAAGTGCGCAAGGCGTTGCGCCGATTTTTTAGAAAAAAGCTGGATCGTCATCCGGTCGTGCTTCCCTATATCATCGAAACCTAAGGAAACTCGCTATGCCAGGTGTTGCGGAAAAAGGGCGACTCCAACGAGAAATCTGGGGTGTGGTGATCGGCTTAACCGGGTTGTTGATCGCTCTCAGCCTGATCTCCTACAACGTCAACGATCGCTCCTTGAACACCCCTTCGGGCGCCCTCGATACCCGGAACTGGGGCGGTTTCATCGGCGCCTTGCTTGCGGACTTACTGTTGCAAGGGCTAGGGCTTTCCTCCTATCTACTACCGATTTTTCTTTTCCTTGTCGCGGCGCAAATGTTTCGCGCAAATTATCGCGGCATCATCCTGAGCAAAACCGTTGCCTTCGCGATCCTGCTCTTAAGCGTCGGCGTCATTCTCAGCGTGGTCATCGATTCTGACAGCGCCCGGGATGCCGGTGGTATCATCGGTGGTTTTTTAAAGGAAAGTATTCTCATTCCCCTCTTCGGTCGTCTGAGCGCGGTCTTGATTGCCGGTTTTACTTTGCTTTTATCCGTCATGTTACTGACGCAAAATTCATTGCTCGACCTCATCGGTTTCACCAGGAAAAATCTTGGTGAGTTGCGCAAGTCAATTCTTCCTATCATCAGTCAACAGCTGCGCGAATTCAAAGAGAAGAAAGAGAAGCGCAAGGGCGAGAACACGAAAAAAGAGAAAAAAGACTATGTGCCGCCGCCGATTCTCTTGAAAGATGAAATTAAAGACGATCCGACGGTCAAAAAGCCGCAGAAAAAGCCGGCTCCGGGCCCCGAGCAATTTAAACTTCCGGAAGTGGTCGAGGGCTACAAACTACCGCCGCTGGAATTGCTGGATCCTCCGGACGGCCAACAGTTTAAGGTCGACACCGACACCTTGCAGGCCAACTCACTGATATTGCAAAAAAAACTTGAGGACTTCGGCGTGGAGGGTGAAGTCGTCGCGGTACGCCCCGGACCCGTCATCACTATGTACGAGTTTAAGCCCGCCCCGGGGGTTAAAGTGCGTCGCATCGTCATGTTGGCCGATGACCTCGCGATGGCGTTACGCGCGGTCAGCGTGCGCATCCTGGCGCCGATTCCCGGCGAATCCGTGGTCGGTATCGAAATTCCCAATCCGCGCCGCGAAACGGTTTACCTGCGCGAAGTCATCGAGAGCGAGGCGTACCGCAGCACCGATTCCAAACTGACTCTGGCCTTGGGCAAAGACATCGGCGGCACGCCGTTCGCTACGGATCTGGCCAAAATGCCCCACCTGCTCGTTGCCGGTGCCACCGGTACGGGTAAATCGGTTTCGATCAATGCGATGATTTTGAGCATCCTTTACAAATCGAGCCCGCAGGACGTCAAATTCATCATGGTCGATCCGAAGATGCTCGAGCTCACCGTCTACGAGGACATTCCGCACCTGTTAGTGCCGGTCGTGACCGACCCAAAGAAGGCCGCAGCCGCGCTCTTTTGGGCGATGGACGAAATGGACCGGCGTTATCGTCTCATGAGAGATAAGGGAGCGCGCAACATTGACAATTATAACCGCACCCTCGAAAAAGAGAGCGGCAACCGAAAAACCGTATTCGACTTGACCGAAGCGGAATCGACCGAGGAGCCGCGCTCGATCGGCGGCAACCTCTCCGAAGATTCGCCTTTGGTCCATGAGAAGCTGCCGAAAATCGTGATCATTATCGACGAATTGGCCGACCTAATGATGACCGTCGGCCGCGACATCGAAGAATATATTACCCGCTTGGCGCAAAAAGCCCGGGCGGCTGGCATTCATTTGATTCTGGCCACCCAGCGGCCTTCCGTGGATGTAATCACCGGATTGATCAAGGCCAATTTTCCCGCGCGGATTTCCTTTCAGGTCACCTCCCGGGTCGACTCTCGGACGATTCTCGACTCCATGGGCGGTGAGAAGCTTTTGGGCAACGGCGATTTGCTTTTCCTGCCGCCAGGCACGGCGCGCATGATCCGGGTGCACGGCGCCTTTGTCTCCGATCAAGAAGTCCGGCGAGTGATGAAGTTTATCAAGCAACAGGGCCGGCCGAACTATCGTCCTGAAGTGCTTGAAGCCAAGAAGGAAACCGAGGCAGCCGCGGCGGCGGAAGAAGAATACGACGAAATGTACGATCAAGCGGTCGCCATCGTCACGGAAACCCAGCAGGCATCGATATCGATGATTCAAAGAAGGCTACGGGTCGGGTACAACCGCGCGGCGCGAATGATCGAGCAGATGGAGCGCGACGGCGTAGTCGGGCCGGCCGATGGCGCTCGACCTCGGGAAGTCTATGCAAGGAAGATCGAAGCTTAAATTGACCGGCTGTTTGTTTGGTTGGTGGCTAGCCGTGATCGGTCCACTGACCAGCCCTGAACTGTTCGCGGCAGGCGAAAGCAACGACGCTGCGTCGATCGTCGAGAGGCTGCAGAAAAACTATGACGCGACAGCAGACTTTACCGCCGATTTCCGCCAAGAAACAGAGGTTAAAACCCTCAATCGGAGCATCAAAGCCTCGGGAAAACTTTCTTTTAAACGGCCCGGCAGAATGCTCTGGCGCTATGACGAACCCAAAGGACAGTTCGTGCTCGCAGACGGTAATCATCTCTATTTTTATCAACCGGATCAAAATCAAGTAATCAAGAGCCCGCTCAAGAACGCGTTTCGCGGGGACATTCCGCTGTCATTTCTGTTGGGCTTGGGAAATTTGAAGAAAGATTTTACGGCAACGCTCAAGGCCAGCGATGAAAAACTCAATGTACTGAGGCTCGAGCCCAAGGGTGAGGCTGGGGGATACAGCGAAATTCTTCTCGGCGTCAGCAAATCTTCATCGGACATCGTCTGGGTGAGCGTGCGCGATGCGGCGGGTAATCTGACGACCTTGCGTTTTGCCAATATGCGCAAAGGCGTGGGAATCACAGATTCCCTCTTCCAGGTGCAGATACCCAACGGCGCCGATATCGTTGAATTGGGCCAATGACACGAGACAAACAAAAATTTAGCATCGTCAGTCTCGGCTGCGCGCGCAATCTGGTCGACTCCGAAGTCATGGCCGGTTTGCTGCACAAAAACGACTACCAGATGGTTACGGAGCCGGCCGATGCGGATGTGGTGCTAGTGAATACCTGCGGGTTCATCGGCCCAGCTAAAGAGGAATCGATCGAGACCATTCTCGAGGTGTCTCGCCTCAAGGAAGAAGGAAAAGTCAAAAAACTCATCGTGGCCGGCTGCCTTTCACAGCGGTACCCACAGGAGCTAGCCCAGGAGCTGCCCGAGGTCGATTTTTTCATCGGCACCGGCGAGGTGCCCCGCATCGTTGAAATCCTCCGTGAGCACGACACCGACTCAACCCGTCGCCAGTACGTTGGCGTTCCGAGTTATATCTACGATCACGACACCCCAAGGCTGCGCGCAACGCCGTCCTACAGCGCTTTTGTCAAAGTCTCCGAAGGCTGCGACCACAAATGCGCGTTTTGCATCATCCCTCAGCTGCGCGGGCCGCATCGCAGCCGGTCGATCGGCTCGGTCGTCGACGAAACCTTGTCTCTGTCGCAAAAAGGCGTCAAGGAAATCAATCTTATCGCCCAGGACCTCACGGCTTATGGTCGGGACCGAAAAGATGGCACCACGCTGTACCGCTTGCTTGAGGCCATGGTGCGGGTCGACGGAATCGAGTGGATCCGGCTCTTGTACGCTTATCCCAATTTCCTCGACGAGCGATTGCTCGAAGTCATCCGAGATAACGGCAAGATTTGCAAGTATTTCGACATCCCGTTTCAACATATTAGCCGGTCGGTGCTGCAGCGCATGCGCCGCGGCAAAAGCGGTAGCATGGTTCGCGAAGCCGTCCAACGACTTCGGGCGGCTATTCCGGGGCTAACTCTGCGGACGTCGTTGATCGTCGGGTTTCCCGGGGAGACAGAAGCCGATTTCAACGAACTTCTGGACTTTGTCGAAGAAGCTGAGTTTGAACGGCTCGGCGTCTTCAAATATTCCGCGGAAGAGGGCACTGCGGCAGCGTTGCTGACAGGCAATGTCACTGAAGAAGAAAAAGAACGACGCTGGCAAGAGATCATGGACATGCAATCGTCGATTTCGCGAAAAAAGAACGAGGCCTTGATTGGCAGCATTCAGCGCGTTATGATTGACGCCGTTGAACTAGATTCCGACAAAATAACCGGTCGCACCCAAGCACACGCGCCGGAGGTAGACGGAGTCGTTTACATCGAAAATCCTGAATCCCAAGCCGGACAACCCGGCGAGCTAATCGACGTCAAAATTATCGGCGCAACTGACTACGACTTGATTGGTGAAAAACTCCATGGCTAAAGCCGACCCCGAAAAAGAAAAAAAACAGCGAAGAGATTTCCTGAAACAGGCCTCGGAGATGCTGGAGGAGATGAAACGCGGCGTAATGAAGGAAATGCAGGGCCGCGTCAAGGAAGAGACCGAAGGCATCAAGGATGAAGGCCGGGATACTTACGACTTGGCGAGCGACGAACGCGACCGAGAAATCAATTTCATTCTCAATGACCGCGAGCGTGAAAAACTGTTGGCCATCGACGAAGCTTTACAGCGCATCGCCGACAAGAGTTATGGCATCTGCGAAAGCTGCGAAGGCGAAATTCATCTCGGCAGGTTAAAAATTCTTCCGTTCACGCGTTTGTGCGTGAAGTGTCAGGAAGAGAACGAGCGCGAAAGCAAACGTCAAAAGACTCTGGAAAACGAGAGAAGCTATCGCAAGCTCGACATCAGCGATTTCGAAGAAGAGGGTTTCTAACATTTACGTTATTACCTCTGGTCGCAAAGCCGTCCTGTTTCAACCGATATCCCCCTTAAGATTCTTACATTGACAGTCGCGAAAGCAGGGGATCTCTGCGATGAACCTGATCTAGCGTTCTTAATTTTCTTTAAAACTCAAATAAAAAGCGGGCACGATGTACCTCGTGCCCGCCAAACGCTGATCCGATATTCACGCGCCGAAAGTGAAACTATTCGCCTTTGGCTGGCGTAAACTCGATGCTCGATAAATAATTCTTTTCGCCCTTTTTCGTATATTGAACCGAGGCGGACGAACCAAGACCGATATCGGCCATTTTGGCTTTGCTCTCTTTGAGTTCCGTAACCTTAGTCTTTTGAGTGAAATCAAGAGTTACTAATTTCCCCTCCTTGGTGACAACGATCATGTAGTTCTTCTCGGTGTCCAGCAATCCGATATCGCCCGACACCTTCTCAGCCTTCGCTTTTGCCTTCTCGGCCTTTTTTTCCTGCGCCATCAACGGTGATGCACCAAAAATCAAAGCCAAACCAGCAGTAAAGCCGTACCTCATAAATTTTGTCAACATTGAATCCCTCCTGATTCCTAGTGAGCCGATATTGGAAACCCGATGACTTTATTACTCGCCCTTTGCGGGTCTGTATTCGACGCCAGAAGCAACGTTCTTCTCACCTGATTTCGTGTAGGTCACCACTGCCGACGAGCCAAGGCCGATATCCGCAACCTTGCCGGGAGTAGGGGTAATCTGGGTGACTTTTGTCTTGTTATCAAAATCAAGTGTGATCAACTTGCCTTCTTTAGTAACTAGAATCATGTAATTTTTTTCCATATCCAAGAGGCCGACATCGCCCTTTGTTTTTTCAATCTTAGCTTTTGCGGGTGCCGGAGCCTTTGCGGTTGCTGCGGGAGTTGGAGAGGCTTGGGCTGCCGGTGCGGGGGCCGCCGCTGGCTTTGGAGCCATCTCTTCCTGGGTCGAGCAAGCAGACATGGCAAACATCATCGACGCCGCTGCGAGAGCGCTGATGGGAAAAATTGTTTTCATATTACCTCCGTACTTTGTTAAAGTTTGCGTTGCGCCAGGGACGTTCTTATCGTGGCCCTTCTGTCTTCTCAATACGCTTTAGGTATGATTTTAATTCTCTAATGGCTGGTAACAAAAATTCTTATAAGACTTGAGTCGTACGGTGAAAATTTTAAGGCAATTCAGCAGTTTGCATGCGCTACGAATTGTTGTATTTTTACTGCGAGCGTAGTTTTTCAAATGTCGATAACCGCGAGGTTCCTCATGATGCCGATTAAAGTCGTAATTGCCGATGATCACGCCCTGTTTCGCGACGGTCTGCGCAAAATTCTTTCTCTCGAAAAGGATATTCTTGTTGTGGGCGAGGCCGGCAACGGCGATGAGGTTCCGAAAGTGGTCGAGCGCACAAAACCCGATGTGCTGCTCCTGGATTTAAAGATGCCGAAGGGCGACGTCGTGCAGAACCTTCTCGATGTCAGCGCGAGAAGCCCGGCCACCCGGGTGATGATCCTCACCGCTTTTTCAGATGAAGAAAATGTCCTGAAC
>JBLMXG010000039.1:0-4403 GCA_050257635.1 Chloroflexota bacterium | reverse complement strand
GTTAAAGGTATGAAAGTCCCGGCCCGCGGCGCCGAGGATCAGCACGCGCTCGCGCGTCGACGTCACCGCTGTGTTGTCTTGTGCCAGCATCGTTCCATTTCCTTGTTTGGTGCTCCTTGTTTCGCGGCCTGGAGAACTTTCTCCTCGGTGCAAATCAGCAATATGCGTGCCCCACGAATAAATTAAAATCAGGCTCTCTCGGTTCAACCGATAGGCCGTGCCAGTAATGAGTTAACGCAATACGCGGCCTATCTTCAAACAAAATTTCTCATGCCTGCGAATCTATGCCGTCCGATTTCTCAGAAGCGCAAGAAAATGTCATGCATTATTGATCTTATCTAGTGGCACAGACTGTGCGTTTATGATTTCTCGCCATATTGATAGTGGACTCAATCGGAGAATCTCTGAACAGGGAGAGGCTTGGGATCAGCAATGAATCAGGGAACCATCGCCTATTTTTCCATGGAGATCGGGCTCGTGACGGACATACCGACGTATAGCGGTGGCCTCGGTGTGCTCGCTGGTGACATGATTCGTGCCGCTGCCGATCTCCGAGTGCCGGTCGTGGCGTTAACCCTACTGCACCGCAAGGGCTATTTTTATCAGCGGCTCGACAGCGCCGGACAACAGATCGAGGAACCGGTGGATTGGGCTGTGGACGACTTTCTGACACAGCTACCGGAGCGCACTTCGGTGACCATCGAGGGCCGCGTGGTCGCCCTTCGCGCCTGGAAATACGACGTTGCCGGTCCCGGCGATTTCTCAGTGCCGGTTTATTTTCTTGACACCGACCTAGCAGAAAATTCCGAGTGGGACAGAACGCTTACCCACTATCTCTACGGCGGCGACCAGCACTATCGCCTCTGTCAGGAAGTCGTCCTCGGTATTGGCGGCGTGCGCATGCTGCGCGCTCTGGGGTACCGCGCGATTACCCGCTACCACATGAACGAAGGCCATTCGAGCCTGCTCGCCCTCGAGTTGCTCGACGAAGAGGCCGGACGTGCCGGGCAGCCATCGGCTTCGCGTGAAGATGTTCGGACCGTGCGGTCAAAATGTGTCTTTACGACGCACACGCCGGTGGCCGCGGGCCATGATCAGTTTCCGATGGAGTTAGTCAATCAAGTCCTCGGGCGGCACGAAGTGGTCGAGATGAAGGATGTCTTTTGCTGCGGCGAGCTTCTGAATATGACGTTCTTGGCGCTCAACCTGAGCCATTACGTCAATGGCGTGGCAAAAAAGCATGGGGAAGTATCCCGGCTGATGTTCGCCGGCTACAACATCGACGCCATCACCAATGGCGTTCACGCCTTGACTTGGGCCGCCGCGCCGATGGCGCAGCTGTATGACCGCTACATTTCCGGTTGGCATCAGGATAACTGCAGCCTGCGCTACGCCCTGAGCATTCCCAAACAAGAGGTCTGGCAGGCCCATCTGGAAGCCAAAAAAGCCTTGTTGCATTACGTCAATCGCGAAACCAACATCGGCATGGACTCGGACATCTTCACCCTTGGCTTCGGGCGCCGAGCGGCGACCTACAAGCGGGTTGATCTTTTATTCACCGATATCGAACGGCTTAAAGCGATCGCCGGCAAAGGCCGAGGGTTGCAAATCATCTATGCCGGCAAGGCTCATCCCCAAGACACGGCCGGCAAGGAGGAGATCCGCAAGGTCTTTCACGCCCGTGACCTGCTGCGCGACAAGGTCAAGATCGCCTATCTACAAAACTACAGCATGGAGATCGGCAAGATGATGACCGCCGGCGTCGATGTCTGGCTCAATACGCCGCTGCCGCCCATGGAGGCGTCCGGCACCAGCGGCATGAAGGCGGCGGTCAACGGCGTGCCCAGCTTGAGTGTGCTCGACGGCTGGTGGATCGAAGGCTGCATCGAAGGCGTAACCGGATGGTCGATTGGCACGCTGGACGGAGAAGCGGGCGCAAGCGCGGATCACAGCAACGATGCCGCTTCCCTTTATGACAAGCTGGAACAGATCGTCATGCCGCTATTTTATCACAACCGCGACGATTATCTGGACGTGATGCGCCATGCGATCGCGCTCAACGGCTCGTTCTTCAATACGCACCGAATGCTGCTGCAGTATGTGCTCAAAGCGTATCTGTGAGCGGGACGTGGCGCAGCGATAATGACGACGAAATCGGCGTTAGATGAAATATGGCAAATCCGTTTGGGCACTCGTCCTCGCCGCATCCCTGCGGACATCTGCTAGCTACAAGACCGTGTCGGGCGCCGAGCAATCGACCCTCCGCGCGGCGTCATCAAGTCGCTCGGTCGGTTCGATGCGGCGCCCGAGTGCTTTTCTCCCATAGACCTTTCGGATATTTCTCCCAAGGGTTGTGGGATGAAAAGCACGGTGGCTTGCGAACTCGTGATCGCGTTGCGCCAAGGTGCGCCCAAGTCTTGGTCGAGATCCGCTGATGGACAACCGGATGCGCTAAGTCGTGAACCTGTGAAGGTCTAACAGGAGGGGACATGAGAAAACTATCTTCCGTAATCTTCTTTTTCTGCGCCGCTGCCGTCTGGGCCGCGCCTCTGACCGCGCAGGAGACAACAAAGCTCAGTTTGCAGCAAGCCATTGACCTCGCCTTGACCGGAAATAGACAGCTTCGGGCCGCCGGCGAGCAACAAGAGGCGGCGGCGAGGGGAGTGGGGCAAGCAAGAGGCGCCTTCTTTCCTCGTGTGGACATGTTGGAAGGATTTAGTTACACGGATAAGCCGACGCTGGTTTTTTCGTCCCTGCTCGACCAGGCGAGTTTTAAGCAAGAGAATTTTGCTCTCAATTCTCTCAACAATCCCACGCCGATCACGAACCTGAGCAGTCAGATCAGGCTTGAACAGCCGCTCTATACGGGTGGAAGGCTGTCGGCCAGTCTGGCGCAGGCCCGCGCCAACGCCGAGGCTTTCCAGGAGATTACAAAGCGGACCCGACAGGAGGTCACCTTTCGTGTGACTGAGGCCTACTACAACGCTCTGTTGGCCGAGGGCAATCTAGGGGTGGTCGAGCGTGCGCTTCGTTCCGCCCGCGCGCATATGGCGCGCGCCGAGGATCTCTTCAACAAGGGGCTGGTGGTTCGCTCTGACTTTCTACGAACCCAGGTGCTTGCCGGCAGCCTGGAACGTGAAAGGTTGGAGGCGGAAAATGGCGTGAAGATCAGTCGCTCTCGATTACAGCATCTCATGGGCATTGAGGGGAAGACTTTTCAGCTGACCGAACGGGTTGACGCGGATGCTCTGCCCGTTGAGGGCCTGGATACTCTCGACGCCCGGGCAAAGGAGCTTCGACCGGACCTTAAGGTAAGGGAAAAAGAGCTGGAAAAAGCGGCGGAGATGGTACGTGCGGCTGAGGCCGACTTTTTTCCTTCGGTGGGGTTCGCGACGCAATTTGAGGGAAATACTAGGAAGTTCACCAGCAGCGGCGAGAATTTTGCTGTTTTTCTCACCGCTCGATGGAACCTGTTTAACGGCTTCACCACTCAGGAAAAGGTCAAAGAAGCCCAGGCTCAGCTCCGTCACGCCCAGCTGCTGCGCGACGACCTTGCGCAAGGGGTCGCGTTAGACGTTGAGGAGGCCTATCTGGCACTTTTGGCGGCGCGCCGGCAGGTGACCGTGGCGAGCGACAACGTGCGCCAGGCGGATGAGAGTCTGCGCATCTTGAGAGACCGGTACGATGCCGGCTTAGCTCGGAACATCGATATGCTGGATGGAGAAACCGCTTTGAAAAGAGCGGAACAGGATCTTTTGCGCTCGCGGGTTTTCAGCCAAATCTATCGCAGCCGCCTCAAGCTGGCGACAGGAGATTTGCAGTGAAAATTAAAAAAGCCATCATCGGGAGCCTCCTGTTAGTGTTTCTTGGAGCCTGCTCCAGAGAGCCGCAGGACTCTCGCGCCGTTACCGAAGAGCCGCCGGTCAAAGGGGTGGAAGTCATAGCGCTTCGGCCCCGGAGCGTGGCCGATACTTTTGAATCGGTGGGAACCATGAAAGCGCGTCAAAGCGCGGCGCTGTCTAGCAAGATCATCGGCACGATCGTCGCTGTGTCGGTTCGAGAAGGAGATCGCGTCAAGAAAGGCCAGACGCTGATCCGGATCGATAGCCGCGATCTAGAGGCGGAGCTGCGCGGGGCGCAAGCCGCTCTGGAAGAGGCGAGTGCGGCGATTAAAGCCGGCGAATCGGCAGTCGGAGCGGCGCGCGGCCAAAGAGAGCTCGCCGCCGCGACCTTCAAGCGTTACGAGCCGCTCGTTACAAAGGGATCAGTGACGCCGCAGGAATTCGACGAAGTCAGCGCGAAAAATAGAGTCGCCGAGGCCGAGTTGGCGCGCGCGGAAGAAAATCTGCGCGCCGCCCGAGCAAAACAAAACCAGGCTCAAGCCAAGGTCGCCTATGCGCAGA
>JBLMXG010000038.1:0-3300 GCA_050257635.1 Chloroflexota bacterium | reverse complement strand
AAAATCAACTTCTCGTCGATCCCTTTCCCGTTATCACGCACCGTAAGAATCAAGCTTCCGGCTTCACTCCTCAACTCGACGATCACTTTGGTTGCGTTGGCATGGCGCGCGACATTGGTCAGCGCCTCTTGTAAGATCCGGAAAACCGCAGTGGATCGCTCCGGGTCTAAAGGGATTTCTTCGGTTGGTAGACGGGTCTCGCACGCGATTCCTGAGCGATCTTGAAATTCGCCCGTTTGCCATTCAATGGCCGCAACCAAACCAATTTTATCCAAGACGACTGGTCGCAACCCCGTGACAATTGTGTGAACACGAGCCAGAGTACGGTCGATAAGCCCGGACATAGTGCTAAGTTTCTCCAAGAACAAATTGCGGTCCTTGACCGCTCGGTCTGGCAGCAGGGAAAGATCCATTTTGAGCGCGGTTAGCGCTCCGCTCAGCTCGTCGTGGATCTCACGGGCAAGTTGCGTCCTCTCTTCCTCGCGGGCTGCCTGCAGTCGAGCCGCCAGCATTCGCAATTCCTCCCGTGATCTGTGTAGTGCTTCTTCGGCCTGCTTCTGCGCCGTCATGTCCCGGAAGACCACAACCAACCCGATGATCCCGCCATCTGACGCGATTGGCGAAGAGCTGTAGACCACTGGGAAAAAGGTCCCGTCCTTTCGGATAAATACGTCCTCGTGATCCGATAGTACCATTCCCTTTTGCAAAACTTGCAGCCCGGCGCACTCGTCGGCGGGGAAGGGGCTGCCGTCGGCATGCCGGTAATGGATCACGTCGTGCATCTTGCGGCCCAGCAGTTCGTCACTCGACCAGCCCAAGAGCCGCGTCGCAGCTGGGTTGACGTACGTCACCAGACCTCGGGGGTCAAGGGTGTAAAGCCCTTCGCCCATGCTGGCCATGACCGCTTGGTTGAACTTCGACGCCTCGCTCTGCCGTGCCTCACTCACGCGTAGCGCCTGCTCGGCTTGTGCGCGCCCGGACGTTTCAGCCATTAGGGTTTCGTTGGCGCGCGCTAGCTGGGCGGTTCGCTCCTGAAGCTCTGTGTTCAGCTCCTTTTCAATACGTTTGAGCCTGCTGATTTCAGCCTGGAGAGACTCATTGCTTTTCTCCAAATCAGCAGTTCGGCTCTGAATCTGCCGTTTAAGGATTCTCTGTGTCCTGCGTAATTCCTCGATTTTTGGAGTGATAGGATTCTCACTCATATTCGCCTCGATGCGCATCCGTCGGGGCGAACACGCAAACAAAGACTTTTCGTTGGGACGCTACCGATCTTTTATCTTTCCCTGGGTTTTTAAGTCATTGATCCGTCCGACCAACACCTCCACTAGATTATCGCCCGCAATAGCCTCCGGCATCACCGGCGGTGTCCCGCCCAATTCAGGAATTTTTTCATTCAAGTTTCCGAGGCTCCCATGAAGATGCTGGTACTCTTCTACGTATACAGCGAGCTTGACCAGCTCCTGATCAATGCCATCCAGACATTCGGCGAGGGCCTCTTTTTGTTGCTGGAATGCGTCCTCAAGGCATTCGAGTTGCCCGCGTCGAATCTGCTCATCCAGCAAGTCTAGTTTCTCGTGGAGATTTTTTTTGATCTTTAGGAGCGCTTGAAACACGGCGTCATACGCTGGTTCTGATTTCATGAGTTGCTCGCAGCCACCTATAGGTATTTAATCGTCCAGATCCATATCGCATCTTTGGCGCGATACCGAGGGCGCTATTATGCCTGGGATCCACGCTGTTTCCGCCTGATTAGCAGGCTTTGCATTTTATTTCCGCCGGATTCTCATTACTGCAAAGCCTTTATCACAGCCGCGAGCATAAGCGCCAGACTCGCCTAAAAACAGTCCCTATTCCCTGGCATCGTTCTTGTGTAGAGCATTGTTGCACGGCATGACGGGTAGTTTGGCGCGGGCGCATGTCGTCGTGGGAGGCGATTATGTATATCGCACTGCTGGTGCTCTTGGTCGCGCTCGGTAGCGCCGTGGTTTTCAATGGGGTCGAACGCCAAAGTCCGAAAACTCTTTGGGTCGGATCCGTTATTTGGTTGCTTACGGCGGTGTTCTTCGGGCTTTTGAGTTTTTGGGGTGAAATGCTTTGGTTCGAGGAAGTGGGCCAAAGCGAGCGATTTTGGACGGTTGTCTTTGCGCAAGGCGGCTTCGCCGCCCTTGGCGCGTTCGTCGGCGGCTTGGGGGTCTTCGCTCTGACGTTACCGATTCCTGTCCAGGCTCCGCTCAGGCGCGTTTCGCCGGCAGTTGCAGGTGCCCTGAGCGGCGCACTCTGGGGCTGTTGGAATTGGCAAATCATCTTGAAATATTTCTATGGCGTCTCGACGGGGATCCGCGATCCTATTCTCCAACGCGACACCGGTTTTTACCTCTTTACTTTGCCGTTTTACGACAGCCTTTATTGGGGCCTCTTATGGATCGCGGCGATCGCGTTGTTTGCCGCCGCTTACGTGGCGATACATACGCAAGGCTTCGATCAACTCCTAAATGTGCCATCCGTCGATTTGTCGAGGTCCGAAGCGAGGAATCCCGCACATCGAATCTTCTGGCTTCCCATGGCGGCGATCACCGGTGTAGTGGCTTGGGGGGAGTATCTAAACATTTACCATCTCTTGTACTCTAGATGGGGCGTGGTCACCGGCGCGGGCTGGACCGACGTACACGTTCGCTTGCCGGCCTATCTGATCGCTGCCGCAGTTACTTTGCTTTTGGGGCTTTCGGTTCTCGCTCCAGCGGTTTACTCCGGGCTCGCACGGCGACTGCACAAGCTTCAGCTCTTCACCGACAATGCGGCGTTGGTCGCTCTCGTTGCTCCCTGGCTTGCGATCTTCACCATCTGGTTTCTGGCGCTGGGTGTGGCGCCGGTGCTGGTGCAATGGCTGCGGGTTCAGCCCAACGAAATTACTCTCGAAGCGCCCTATATCGCGAACAATATCGAGTTCACCCGGCGTGGTTTTAAGCTTCATGACGTCGAAGCAAGGGAGTTTTCCGTCTCGCCGACTTTTACCCAGGAGACCCTGAGCAATAATCAATACCTTTTGTCCGAGGTCCGCCTGTGGGATTGGCGCGCGCTCGAGGCGGTCTACAAACAATTTCAGGAGATCCGCTTGTACTACGAATTCGCTGATGTCGACGTGGATCGCTATCAGACGTCCGCTGGGTATCGTCAGGTGATGGTTTCGGCACGAGAGATGGAGCTCGCCAACCTGCCGGCGGAGAGCCAGACGTTTGTGAACCTGCGCTTCAAGTATACGCACGGATATGGAATCACGATGGCGCCGGTCAGCGACTTTAC
>JBLMXG010000037.1:0-4295 GCA_050257635.1 Chloroflexota bacterium | reverse complement strand
TCCGGATCCAATAGGCCGGCATCCATGGCAACCTGGCACAAACCGCGGCGATCAACCCAGCTTACTAAAAGCAGGTTTCCATCGATATCGTAAAACTCGATATAGTCCACGCTTCGTGCCGTGCCGCTATCATCATAAAATACCAAAATCCCTGCGCCACCGTCCGAGTCGAGAAACACGAAGCTATCCGTCGCCACCAGCTGGCTTCGATCCGGCGTCAGGGCCGGCAGCAAGACCTGTTCATGTCGAAGGTTCTCGCCGATTTTAAGTGGCTGCGCCATGGCCGCGTTACTGCTCAAATGCAGCGCCAGGCTAACAACGAGCAGAAGCAAGAGCCTTTTCATCGTTCCATCACCCCCGGTTATGGATAAGAGGCAAAGGGTGTGCCCAAAAAATACCGGTCGCTCACGACCGTGAAACTCCAGATTACGGCTAACTGAACATTATCTTAGGAATTACGTATGTCGGGATTGCCAGACATGAAAAAATGGCACGCTCAGTTCTATCAGATTTGCAAAGCCCCATAGCCCTAGCTGCCGAAAGATCATCGTAAATGCGCCAAAAACATCGGCACGACAATTGCGGCACTCCTCAGCCTGCATAGCGGGGCCTTCGCCTGGGGAAGTGCGGTTTCAGAGCAGAAACCGCGCTAAAAAAAAGACCCCGCCCTTGCCTTTCGGCCGAGCTGGGCTGGTGACGGGGCGAGCCGGCCGGTCGGGCACTGAAAGATTCGGTTGAAACCTAGCTGTTAAGATAGAGTCTTTAATCTCAATAGCGGTCGTTTATTCTATCGGGAGGGAACATCATGATTTCGACGCTCGGGGTTAAACGCCCAAGTTTGCCTCTCTGGGGACTTGTTCTGGCCGGAGGGGACGGCCGGCGTTTGCAAGAATTCATTCGAAACATGCGGGGAGAGGACCTGCCAAAACAGTACGTTAATTTTGTCGGCCGCCGATCGATGCTCGAGCATACTCTCGATCGCATCGAGAAGTTGATTCCGGCTGGGCGAGTTTTTACCATTGTGACCAAGCACCATTTTCGCCACGCTGCAGTTCGCCGACAGCTGTCTGAAAGAAATGAGGAAAGAATCGTTGTCCAGCCGGGAAACAAAGATACCCTCCCTGGAATCCTGCTGCCGCTGTTGTACATATATAAATATTGCGCCGAAGCAATCGTTGCGGTTTTTCCGTCAGATCATTGTATTTTGGATGAAGACCGTTTCATGGATCACGTTCAACTCGCTGCCCGAGCGGTCGCCCATGACTCGTCGCAGATCGTTCTGCTGGCGGTGGAGGCTCAGTATCCCGAGGTTGAGTATGGTTATGTGATTCCGCGTCCGGGCCGCGGAGATTTGAGCCTCTGGGGCACGTATAGCCCGGAGAAGTTTGTCGAAAAGCCCGACCTAGCAACGGCTCGGCAACTGGTCGACGACGGCGGACTGTGGAATACCATGACCATGGTTTTCAAAGTTCGGACCCTGCTGGACCTTTTACAAAGATTTTGCGCGCCGACTTATCTACGATTCGGCGCCATTTTAGACGCCATCGATACACCGAACGAGGCGACAATCATCGACCAAGCATTTCGCGAGGCGAGGCCGGTCAATTTTTCCAAAGACTTTCTGGAAACCGTCGCCATGGCCCGCCCGGAAGCCATCGCGGTCTTGCCCGTGCTGCAAGTTCACTGGAGCGATTGGGGCTCACCGCAGCGTCTTGCAAATGCTCACCCAATCCCGGCAAACCTCGGCAAACCAACGCAGTATGCACAGGCGCTGAGCTTCGCTTAGTCCCAACGCACGAAAATCTGACGGCACATAAGGTTGAAATTGCACAGCGGCGGTGCACCGCCGCAGAACGGAGGGAAAACAATGATTCATGCAAGTCCAAAATTTCAAGGCGCTGTACAATTCATCGCGCCGATGGCTGTCTTAATCGCGGCGATGGTCCTCGGCGCATCAAACCTAAAAGCGCAAATGGTGCGCGAGCGTCAGGAGATTACGAAGTCGTTGACGCTCGACAAAGTTCACATCGCCGACGGCGTCGTTTCTGGTGAGGTGGTGAATTCGTCTCCCCACACCATGCGCGACGTTCAACTTTTCATTCGTTACACCTGGCTGTGGGATAACGAAACCAAACCGGGCAAGAACGATCCGGGCACCTCGACCTATTATACGTTGCCCAAAGAGATCCCGCCCCGGGGCAGATCTCCGTTCACGTTTAAGCCTTCGTCGCCGTTACCTACGGCTGCGGGCGGACATTTTGAGACTTCGGTCGCCATCGCCGGCTTTACCGAAGTCATTCCAGGTAACTAATCGAACCGCTCCATCGCGTGGGCCCAGCGGTGACCCGGCAACCGGCCTAGTCGGACGCTTGCTCGATTAAATAGTGATCCGCGATATGCGCGAGTATTTCGGTCCGGTCGGGCATTGCCCCTGCGGGAATCGTGCGCTCGAGCTTGCGCAGCCCTCGGGCGAGCTGTTGATCGCCGATCACATCGTCGACCCAGCGTGAGAAGTCACCGGCGATCAGATGGTGCCGCAGCGAAACGGAGGACGCCGTCTGAATCGCCCGGTAGAACTCGTTCATGTTATAAGCCGTCAACGGGCCATCGGTATTGTAAAACCGAAACGCTTTGTCTTCTGGCAAGCGCGCGTCGGCATATTTGCGTGCGTGGTGGGCGTGGCGCGTAATACGTTCGCCCGGAATGAACAGATGCCAGCGATGATTGGAACCCTCTGATAGGAGCAGGCCAGCCCAGGGCGGTTTCAGACCCTCGAGCGCGGTGCGCGCCGCCATGCCGGGCTCGCCGCGGGCCTGGAGAATTTTGGTCACGAAATAGCGTTCTTCCTCCACTTTCGTGTTGGTGAACAAGAACGCGCCAACCGAGTTGTAGGCTTCCTCGGCGATCAGGCTCGGCCGATAGGTCACCAGGCAGATGTTTCCGGTCGCGCTGCTGAGGTAACGGAGACAGGGACTTTGCGGGAAAAAAAAGTAATGCGCCTCGTCGATCATAATCCAGTGCGGAACCCCGGTGCCGGCGCGGATTTCTTCGAGGGCGGCCAGCAACTGGCCGACGTAGTCGACCTGCGCGCCGGTCTTTAGTGCGGCCAGGGTGAAGACAACGCTAAGCGGCTCGGTGCTGAGCAGCCGCGCGGCCGCTGCCGGCGCCGGCAGCGCAAGATCGTCGCCGAAGGTGATGATTTGGCTGCGCTGCCCCATCTGTCCGTAGTCTCCTTCCGGGTCGATGATACAGAGGCGATATCCCGCCTCGATTAGCTGTTCGGCGAGCAGTCCGGCGATCCAAGATTTCCCTGAGCGCGGATCGCCGCTGATCATGAGATTGAAGCCGGCAGTGAGCAGGGTCACGGCTGTGCCGGCTTGATCCTTGCCCAAAGTAACCACCCGTCGAGGCGGATTCGGCAGAATACCGCCGCTTTGAATCAAGCGACGAATAAACTGTGCCACACCGGCGCCGCCCGGTTGTGAAAGCCGGTCATCGGCCAAGGCTAACACGGCCGGCGTCGAGGCCCGCGCGGCGACGCCGACCTCAGCGCCGATCAGGAGGGGAATATCGTTTTCGGCGTCGCCAAAAGCGACCATGTTGCGCTCCGAGCGGCCAAGCTCGTCGAGCGCCCGGCGCACACCCACCGCCTTGTTGATGCCGCTCGGCAACAGCATCAACGCGGCGCGATTGAAGATCATCTGTCCGTCGATGCCGAAGCGACGAATCAGTTCGAGCAGCTTGCCGGCATGCTGTTCCCAGGTGCCGACAACCACCGCGCCGGTGTGAAACGGCACGCCTTGAGCGCGCAGCTCGCCGAGAAAATGCTCCGGCGGCGGCGCGCCCATCTGAATGGTTCGGCCCAGCGCGCAAAGATAGACAACGGCGCCGTTTTCAGCGACCACCCCGTCGAAAGGCGACAACTCTTCGCAAGCTCTTTGGACATCCTCGAGCACGCGACCCGTCACCAGCAAGGTGACGATGCCTTGCGCCCGCGCCTCTGCCAAGGTGGCATATAATTCGGGCGCGGGATGGCCGTCGGTCGCGCCGGTCCCGTCAAAATCACAGGCGATAACCCGGCAATACATCTGCGCTCCCAGCGGCAAACCAATTCACGCCGCTTTGCGCTTGGGTATCTCCACGAGTTGCGCAACCTCCGGCTTCACCAGAGCGAGGAAATCTTGGTAGCGCAGGCGCATGGTCTGGACATGATTACCGGCATTGAAATAGATGAATTCATCCTTTGCCAACGCGGGATCGACGATCACCCTGATTCCGAAGAGATTTCCGAAGGG
>JBLMXG010000036.1:0-4499 GCA_050257635.1 Chloroflexota bacterium | reverse complement strand
CTTGGTGAGGACGATTCCTGAGAGGCCCAGTTTGCCTTCAAATCCCATGGCTTGATTGACGGCGTCTTGACCGGTCATCGAATCGGCGACGAATAAAATCTGATGCGGCTTGACCGCGTCCTTGATCGCGGCGAGTTCCCGCATGAGCTCTTCGTCGATATGCAAGCGGCCCGCGGTGTCGATGAGCAACACGTCGCAAAATTTTTGCTTGGCTTCCTGCAAGGCGCGCTGGCAAATGACCACGGGGGAAGTCTGCGGATCGGCATCATAGACCGGCAACTCGAGTTCGTGGCCAAGGATCTTCAGCTGCTCAATCGCCGCCGGGCGATAAATATCGGCGGGGACGAGGTACGGGGAACGCTTCTTGTCATTCTTGAGATGGCGGGCGAGCTTAGCCAGCGTTGTGGTTTTTCCGGAGCCTTGCAAGCCCACCACCATGATCACCACGGGCGGAGCCGCTTTGAGATCGAGGTCCTGGTGAGCGCCGCCCAAAAGATCGACGAGCTCGTCACGGACGATCTTGATAAACTGTTGTTCGGGGGTGAGGCTCTGTAAAACCTCTTGGCCCATCGCTTTGGTTTTAACCGATTCGAGAAAACTCTTGACGACCTGGACATGGACATCGGCCTCGAGCAAGGCGAGGCGAACGTCACGCAGCGCATCGTCGATGTTATTTTCGGAAATCTTGCCCTGACCGCGCAGCCGCTTAAAGGTCAGTTCAAGCTTGTCGGTTAAAGATTCGAACATGAATAGGTGTGCTAAATGACTATATTTTCAAGGAAAAGTCTCGAAGCAAACTAATATGAAAAGTATCCGGAGTCAAGGTCACTAGAAATAGAACGGCCCGCTGCGCACCACGTTGACGCGCGCAGCGGGCCGTTCCTGATAAATCGGGCGCAGGTTACATCATACCACCCATACCACCCATACCACCCATACCACCCATGCCGCCGCCCGGAGGCATTCCCGGCATGGCCGGTTTATCTTCAGGTTTTTCGGCGACCATGGCTTCGGTGGTCAGCAGCATACTCGCTACGGAAGAGGCGTTCTGCAAGGCCGTGCGAACAACCTTTGTCGCGTCGATGATGCCCGCCTTGAGCAGGTCTTCATATTCCTCGGACGCGGCATTGAAGCCAAACGCGCCTTTGCCCTCTTTAACTTTTTGCAACGCGATGGAGCCTTCGACTCCGGCATTCGTCGCAATGCGCCGAAGCGGCTCTTCAGCCACCCGCTTGATAATGTTGACGCCCCAGCGCTCATCCTCGGATACGCGAAGCTTTTCCAGTGCCACGGCCGAACGCAGCAGGGCAACCCCGCCGCCGGGCACGATGCCTTCTTCCACCGCCGCGCGAGTGGCGTGTAGCGCATCCTCGACGCGCGCCTTTTTCTCTTTCATCTCGACTTCTGTCGCCGCTCCGACATTGATCACGGCGACCCCGCCGATAAGCTTTGCCAGACGTTCTTGGAGTTTTTCACGGTCGTAATCGGAAGTGGTCTCATCGATTTGCGCGCGGATTTGCTTGATGCGGCCTTCCAAATCGGACTTCTTCCCCGCGCCATCGACAATCGTGGTATTGTCCTTGTCCACGACGATTCTTTTAGCGCGACCGAGGTCTTGGAGGGCGATATTATCGAGCTTGATGCCCAACTCTTCGGCGATCAGCTTGCCGCCGGTGAGGATCGCGATGTCCTCGAGCATGGCCTTGCGGCGATCGCCAAAGCCTGGGGCTTTGACAGCGACGCAACGCAGCGTGCCGCGGATCTTGTTGACAACTAGGGTCGCAAGAGCCTCGCCCTCAATGTCCTCGGCGATGATGATGAAAGGCTTGCCCGATTTGGCGATCTGTTCGAGGATCGGCAAGATTTCTTTCATGTTGCTGATCTTCTTCTCGTGGATCAGCAGGTAGGCGTCTTCGAGCACGCATTCCATGCGCTCCGGATCGGTGACGAAGTAAGGGGAGAGATAGCCGCGGTCGAATTGCATGCCTTCGACAACGTCTAGGGTGGTCTCAAGGCCTTTGGCCTCTTCCACCGTGATCACGCCTTCTTTGCCGACCTTGTTCATTGCTTCCGCGATGACATCACCGATGGTGGAATCGTTGTTCGCGGCAATGGTGCCGACCTGGGCGATTTCCTTGGGATCTTTGGTGGGCTTGGATAGACCTCTCAGTTCGCCGATCATCGCTTCAACGGCTTTATCGATGCCGCGTTTGAGCGTCATCGGATCGTGTCCAGCGGCGACCAGCTTGACGCCTTCAGCATAAATCTGCCGAGCCAACACGGTCGCCGTGGTGGTACCGTCGCCGGCGACATCGGAAGTTTTGCTCGCCACTTCCTTGACCATCTGCGCGCCCATGTTTTCAAACTTGTCTTCGAGCTCGACCTCTTTGGCGACGGTCACGCCGTCCTTGGTGACGTTTGGCGCGCCGAAGGATTTGTCGAGCACGACGTTGCGGCCCTTGGGCCCGAGCGTTACGGTGACTGCGTCGGCGAGAATGTTTACGCCCTTCAGGATCGCATCCCGCGCGTCGCGATTGAATTTTACTATTTTAGCTGCCATCGTTCCCTCCTGAAAATCTTTGAGAAATTACTTTTCAATGACGCCGAGAACGTCTTCCTCGCGCATGATCAAATGCTCATCGCCGTCTATGTTGATTTCGGTACCGGAATATTTTCCAAAAAGCACGCGGTCGTTCACTTTGACGTCAAGCGGTGTGACTTTACCGTCGTCGTTCACCTTGCCCTTGCCGACGGCAACGACCTTGCCCTCCTGAGGCTTCTCTTTGGCGGTGTCGGGAATGATGATCCCTCCCTTGCTCTTCTCTTCCTCTTCGATTCTTTTGACGATGATGCGGTCTTGCAGAGGCCTAATTTTCACTTCCTGTCTCCTTTCAAAGTTTCACGTTAAGACACTGAATTTTAAGGATTTTGCTGTGGATCGCTAGCGGCCGAAGAAACCGTGTCAACCCAAAGCCGAGCTTAATGTAAGCATCAATGTTTCGATGTCAAGGGTTTCTAGGTAAAAATTCGTTCTGATTCGTGTCGTGTCCCAGCTGGGTGGACGGCCGCGGCGTATTCTTATTTGCGCTGTTTGAGGGACTCTTCCTCGAAATATTTGCGGTAAAGAACGTCCCACTCGCGGCTGCCTGGCGGCACATGACGCGACAGCGAGGCGATTTTTTGCCGCACCGCAGCATCGATTTGATCTTCCCTACGGAAAAAATCGTGCAAGACTTTTTTGGTCTCAGCCAAACCTCTACCCTCATTCGGGAAGTCGGCGAGCTGTGCTTTGCGCAACCCATCCAAGACCAGATGAGCCAGATGCGAAATACGGCTCTCGGACAAGCGGCTCAAAGGATAAAACCTTTCTTTGCGGCGAGTTTTTGCTTGGCAAGCAAAAACATCTTGTAGGGATCCATGTCCCGCGCTTCGCGCACATGGGAAGCGAGCATGGCGCGCGCTTCCTCTTCGATTGCTTCCTCCTCGGCGAAGTTTTTAGCGATCACTTCAGCTATCTTGTTTTTAACGGATTCTTCACTCGCCTTGACTGCAATTAATTCCTTGCTCCGATAGCTTGCCATTAACTGCGTCGCGAGCTTGTCCAACTCTTCCGGCTTGATCTTCATGGATGTTGAAATCTTTGTGAATAATCTATCAGCAATCAGAGAGGAGACCGGTATTCCTAGTGAATTACTTTGTATCTAGCCGGAGGCCGGGGGTGATGTCAATAATCTCGGCGCGCTCCGGCAGCAGCGTGCACGTCTTCCCCAATGGCGATAAAATCTTGTAAAAGTAGAGGTTTTTTGCCAATATGGACGCCTCCGGTAGTATTCTCGAAAATGTCGCATCGAAGTTATCCACAAGGCCTTGGATTTCCACAGGGCGGGCGGATTATCATCGCTGTGGAAAAGGTGGCCGGGTGTGCATAAACCGCAACGGCTGAGACCAGGGGGGCTCATCGGTGTGCTGGCGCCGGCTGGAACTGTCGATCCGCGGGCGATTCAGGCCGGGGTCGACGCAATCCGGGCGTGCGGCTTTGAAGTCGAACTAAGCTCCAATTTATTCGCCAGCGATGGCTATCTCGCTGGTAAAGCGCGAGCGCGAGCCCAAGACTTATTGGAATTTTTTCACCGCCCGGATATCGACGCGATTTTCTGCGCTCGCGGCGGCTTCGGGTCGGTCCAATTGCTCCCCTATCTGAGCACGGAGTTGTCCAACCATGCAAAAATTTTCGTGGGATACAGCGATATCACTACGCTGCTCAATTGGCTCTGCCAAAGTTGTCAAATGGTGACGTTTCATGCGCCCATGGTGGCAACGGATATCGCGCGCGGTCTGAGCGACCGAGACAAGGCACACCTCTGGCATTTGCTCGACGGTACGATGGGAGACTGGCAACTTGCGCTGGGAGAAACCATTCGGCCGGGAAGAGTGGAGGCCGAGATGATCGGAGGCTGCCTCTCCATTTTAGTCACCAGTCTGGGCACGCAGCATGAGAT
>JBLMXG010000035.1:0-6819 GCA_050257635.1 Chloroflexota bacterium | reverse complement strand
CATGCCCAGGTTCTCGACGGCGCCTCCGACTTGTTTCATCAGGTTCTGGGCGAACGGGGAGCACACACCCGAGCTGTGCTTGGTGTTGGCAGTCTCCCGCTCGATGCGCCGATTGAAATCGTGGTCACAGTTCGCATTAAAAAGATTTAACGAGGAGATAACAATCATGAGAACAACAACGCTGCAAGCGAAAGAAGAGATCAAGGGTATTGTCAGGGGGAACGTCCTGGTTCCCAATGACACGGGTTACGACGAAGCGCGGAAGATATGGAACGCCATGATCGATCGGCGACCCGCGCTTATCGCGCAGTGCGTGCAGGCCGACGACGTTCCGCCAATAATCCAGTTTGCGCGGAAAAACCGGCTCGAGCTTGCAATCCGCGGCGCCGGACATAACATCGCCGGAAATTCCATATGCGACAACGGTGTCACGATCGATTTTGCAAAAATGAAGAGCGTTCGCGTGGATGCCGAGAAACGGCGCGCCTATGTCGAACCCGGGGCGACACTCGCGGATTTCGACGAAGCGGTACAGGCACACGGCCTGGCTACGCCGGTAGGAATTAATTCCACGACGGGCATTGCTGGGTTAACTCTGGGCGGCGGCTTCGGCTGGCTGACTCGCAAATACGGCATGACGATCGACAACCTCGTCTCAGTCGACATGGTCACGGCCGACGGCAAGAAATTACGGGCGAGTGAAACCGACAATGCGGATCTTTTCTGGGCGATTCGTGGCGGCGGAGGAAATTTTGGCGTTGTCACCCAGTTCGAATTCCAACTTTTTCCAATGGGGCCAGAAATCGTTGCCGGCTTGATCGTTTTTCCGTTCAGCCAGGCAAAACAGATACTGACCCAATATCGACAATTCGCAAATTCAGCACCTGAGGAGATCAATGTCTGGGTCGTGCTGCGCAAGGCGCCTCCACTGCCTTTTCTCCCGGAAAACGTACACGGGAAGGAAGTCGTTGTGCTGCCGATCTTTTACTGCGGCGCTGCCGCGGAAGCGGAAAAACTGATCGCACCCCTGCGGGCTTTCGGCAATGCTCACGGCGAGCATATCGGCCCTCAGCCCTACGTTCAGTGGCAGAAGGCCTTTGACCCGTTGCTTACGCCGGGTGCGAGGAACTATTGGAAGTCGCATAACTTCACGGAGATCGCCGATGGCGCGCTCGATTCTATTATCGAGTATGCCGGCAAGCTCCCCTCACCGCAGTGCGAGATTCTTATAGGGCTGATTGCCGGGGCTCCTAATCGGGTCGCTCCCAGCGCGATGGCCTATGGTCATAGAGACGCGAAGTTCGTCTTGAATGTGCATGGGCGGTGGGATGAAGCGAAGGATGACCAGCGTTGCATTGGTTGGGCACGAGAGTTTTTTAACGCGAGCAAGCCCTACGCGTCAGCCGGCGCTTATGTAAATTTTATGACCGAGGAGGAGGGCGACCGCATCGCCGCGGCTTACGGAGCCAACTATAATCGCTTGGTAGAGATCAAAAGGCGCTACGACCCGGAAAATGTCTTTCATTTGAATCAGAACATCAAGCCTTGAACAGGATGTCCTTATGGAAGGTTTTGTACTCTTCGCTCTTATACTTCCCGATTTCAAGAGAGACCCATGATCAGGGGTCCTCGATCGGCTCAAGATGACGCTCTGCGAAGATCATCCGAGCCGGGAACCACTACGGTGGCTCTTACACTTCTTGCTCTAATCGCATTCGCCGCCAATTCCCTGTTCTGCCGTTTGGCACTGGCGGAGCCGATCATCGACCCGGCGAGTTACACTGCGGTCAGGCTGATCACTGGTGCGGTCGGTTTGTGGATAATCGCGATTCTCCGCCCCAACGGATCTTTTGGAAAATCCGGCGGCAGTTGGATTTCGGCGGCAATGCTTTTCTTATATGCCGTGACCTTTTCCTTCGCTTACATAAGCTTGAGCGCCGGAACCGGAGCCTTGATCCTTTTCGCGGCCGTGCAAATCACTATGATCGCGGCTGGTCTCTACACGGGCGAAAGGCCTGGGATATTGGAGTGGTTGGGATTATTGATCGCCATTGCTGGCTTGATCTATTTAGTGTCGCCCGGGATTACCGCCCCATCAACCGCCGGATCGCTGCTCATGGCCACCGCCGGAATCGCCTGGGGTGTTTACTCCCTTAGAGGCCGCGGCGCCGGTAACCCTGTCCGCGTCACTACCGGCAATTTTCTGCGCACAGTGCCCTTGGCCATCGCGGTTGTCTCGTTTCGGTTGCCCGTATTGACCATTACTCTGAGGGGCCTGCTCTGGGCGGCTTTATCTGGATCCATCACATCGGGAGCCGGCTATGTCCTGTGGTACGCTGCGCTGCCTCGCTTGACAGCGACACGAGCTGCCACCCTCCAACTAGCCGTGCCGGTGCTCGCGGCGATTGGTGGCGTCACCGTTTTGTCCGAGGCGGTTAGTTTACGTCTAGTGATTTCCGCGGTGGTAATTTTAGCTGGCGTCGGCCTGGCTGTCTCCTACAACAAACCGAGGCGAGAGCGGCAGGAGCCTTCAGCCGCGGTCGCACCAACTTGCTTCACCGACTAGGGATGCGTGAACAACACGGAACAAGCAGAACTCTTCGTAGAAAGATTCTCCAGTCGACCCGCGGTGCGTTCAAAATGTTCGGTATGTACATCGGTGTCCGGGTAGGTTACTACAAGGCACTCGGCGATGGCTTTTTGTAATCCGCCATCAAACCAGCCGAGCTACCATTCAAAAGCGTTTGCACTCCTCCTTTACAGAAAAGAACCACACAGAGGCCATTAAGCAGAGGCAAGCGAAAATCTCGGTTTCTGCGAGGACAAATGTTTCCATAATATTTCCACGTCAACTCGACTGAACCATAAGAATGAAGGCGGTCTGGAGCTGGGACGTTTATGTTCTTTAGGGGTTTTCTGGTTGAGTTACATTGGAGAGCGGCGGAGTGTTTTTCGTAATCAGTGAGTTAGGAGCAGCTGCTAGAGGCAATTGGTAATGGCGCGTCACAGTTAAGATTGTCGAAGCTATTTTATCCCTTTGAGTTTTTCTTTCGTCGCTCGGCTTTCGTTTTGCGTGCGTCATCGCAGAATTTCCGCGCGGGCATGTTCTGACAACTATTTTATCCTAACCCGCGGCCAAGAAACGTGCGACAAGCGCCGCGTTGACGAGTACCGCGTTCGATTGCACGGTAAATGCCCAATGCAACCCATGAGCTAGCATGTTTACGTCGAGATTGCGTGGCGACCACGCCAGGCATTAAATTCCCAGCCACCCGCGCATATACCTTGCCGCGCCTGTAACGATCGCTGCTTTTCCGAAGAGGTTCACGGTTAGTCGATCTGATGATGTCATGACCCATGCCACCTAAGATGACTTTCGGCTGGCGGCACGCCGAATCAGAGCCAGGCGTGGTTAGAGAATATACGTTTTGAAGTTTGTCAGTTTGCCAGCGTTCGAACGCCGATTGTCGCAGGAGGTTTCACCCGGTGATGATCTTCCGCTTCGATCAGCTGAGTCAGGCTATCCCCTTTTTCTCTCCCGACCGGATGATGATCGCGACTCACCGCCGAAAGTCGTCTATTTCTTGATCTCACGATTGAGCGACTCGAGAATGCTGAAGTCATAGACCATTTCAGGGGTAATTCTTTTTTCGATTTTAAGATTGGCTCTTTGCCGAGCGATCATTCTTTCTTGAAAGCTGCGCGGAATCGTGCCGTCTGGCGAATATATCGGCACCACCATTTTATATACCGTCTCGGCGTCCGCTGCGCTGAGCTTTCCATATTGACGCATCAAAGCAGTCGCTCCCTTTTCATTGCTCTTAAACCACTGAAAAGACTTTAGCGTGGCGCGAAGGAAGCGACGGACGAATTCATGGCGCTTAGTTAGGGTTTCGTTGTTGACAACGACGCCTCCCGAGATGAATTCAAGCTCGTCCCCATAAAATAGCAGCTCGTGACAACCCTGCTCTTTCGCTTTAATGGTATCCGTCACGCTAAGAACCGCCGCATCGACAGAGCCCGTTAATAGGGCGGGGAGCCTGTCCGCTGACCTGGTTATGGAGCGAAGCACAACATCCCTCTGCGGATCGATGCCGTGCTTCGGTAAAATCTCGCGAGTCATCTGATCAAGAGCAGCTCCAAAGCTCGACACCCCTATTTGCTTCTTGCTTTTGAGGTCTTCCAATTTTTGAATGCTTTTACAGCCCACAAGCCAGTTTGCTGGTCGGGTATCGAAAACCATTACAAGCTTAAGTGGCGCGCCGCGCAAAATAGCTCCGGCGCCCTGCCCTCCGATCTGGCTGAAATCCATTGCACCGGCAATCAGAGCTTGGATGCCGGGGAGCATGCCCGCCACGATCGGCACCAACTCTATTCCCTCCTGTTTATAAAACCCTTCATGTTGGCCGGCGCGAAAGATAAGCTCGTTGGGGCTGCCACCGCCGGAGATATGTAGCCGGGCTTCGTCAAGCGCAAAAACAGGCGTCACGGCGATCGCTTGTAGAGCAAACAACGCGGCAAGTATCACTCTTATACGCATAAATCCTCTGAATTGTATTCTCCGATATTGAACTGACGGTACGGTCGATTCCATTGGCATCCTCCAGCCCTAGAACTGCCACGTCACTAGAGATGCAGCGCCTGACGACCAACCCTTCGCCCAGATATATTCGACAGACGAAGGAATCGCTGGCCCTAGAACACCTTGGAGAGTAACCCAGGCTAAGAGCTCGTTGGACACACCGGCTTTTTTGATGTTTTCTGGTGTAACCCGACGCACAAATTCCTCGATGTTACCTGACTTCAGCAATCCCAGAAACTCCATCTCGAAGGCTGTATCTACACTTCCCATTGTCGGCCCCCCGACATCACCGTAGATACTTCCGCTGACCAGAACCGCCACTTTGCCCGAATAGCTATCGTTGACGAACTGGCGAATATGCTGACCTAACTTATAACACCGCCGCGCTGTCGGACCGGGCTGCAGCATGCCTCCGATATGCACGGGTACGATCGGAAGATCCATATGCGGTGTGATGAAATTTAGCGGGACCATAAACGCGTGATCCAAAATAAAGTCTTCAGAATAAGAAAAATCGATCTCGTTCTCGATACCGTAGTGGAGCAGACCGCGCGCCAGCTTCGTGTCCACTTTAAGGGTCGCCTTGGGAACCCGCAAATTCGGGATCTCCTTCGGCGCCGGTCCTGAGCACGTGTCCGAGACTGCAAGACAGAACATAGGATTGTTATGGTAGAAAAAGTTGGTCAAGTGGTCGGTAGTCAGAACTATAAGACAATCCGGTGATGCCTCGACCAAACTTTTGTGCAGATGGTCGAAGCCCTGGAACACGCGGTGCCGGTCGTCATCGGAAATGCCCTCGGGGCGCGATGTGATATTCGGATTGTGAGGCGCTGCAAGGCCAAGGACAACTTTACCCATTTAATTAAACCTCCCGTATCTGCTTCAAATACTCGTCATTTCGGATTCCCACCATGTGGGCGAATTGGAACAGGAGCCACGGATTTACCCCCATCCGGTAAAGGCTCCCGATATCTTTTGATAACACGGCGGAGCGTTCGGTATCTGTCAAGTTATAGGGCTTCGCGATTGCTTCGGGGTTAGATAGATAATTCTTTCGCAGCTCGAGATCGTTATGGATGTCAAAGAACAGCCTTTGGACTTGGTAAAGGCTCATGGTACTCCTCCGAGACTCAAATCGCTTATGAGAAATTGGTATTTATGATTTAAAGATCAGAAGCCCCATTTTTCCACCGCAGCTTCTGCTTTCTTCAACGCGGGTTGCAATTCCGGTCGTCCACTCACTTGTCGATAGGCAGCCGTGACCAGAGCGTCGCGCACGACCTCTTCGGGATCAATCGGTCGCACTATGTGCTTGAGGCGAAGCATCTCCTGAATCGTTTCTGCGACGTCGGACCGGGAAACAGCTAAATCGATGGGCAATGTCCAACCCTCGACTTTTTCCGGGCCACTGAGAAGCCGAACGACTCGCTCCTCATCATTGTGGCTACTCTCCCGCAACTTGAGCTCCAGATCTCGGAGATATTCATAGTGGTCGGGGTCGCGCATAAACCAGAATGAGCGAATGATTGCGCGAAGAAACGCCGCGAGTTCGTTTGCACGCTCCTCGATGGTCTGCTTGGTCGCGATGATGACCTTGCCTAGCCGCCCGCGCGCTCGATTCGACTTGGGGTCTAAAATCATTGAGTAACCCTCAGCCTCGAGCTGCTCTGAAAAAGGCGGCGCAGACGATACCAAGTCCACTTTCCCTGATTTTAGCATCTCGACGTGCGCGGGATTACTTCGGTAAGCAAATGCCGGATCATAAACCCAGGAAACGTCCTTTTCCGGGTCCAGACCCGCCGCGCGCAATACCTTTGATAGCGAGTACTGCATAAGATCGCCGGGCTCTCGCACTCCGACCTTGCAGCCGCGCAGTTGACTCAGCTCTCGAACGCCTTTGCGAGCGTACCACTTGAGGTCCGGATTACTCTCATACCGCCAGCCGGCAACCAAATAAAGGCCGGCCCCTCTTGCACGCTGGGCGATGATTGAGTCGATATTGACGGCGGTAACGATGTGCAGCCCGTGGTCCTTCACGGCCGCGGCTAAGCCCTCTGCTTCGAGCGGACCGGGCAACAGGCCACGAAACTCGTATTCGTAATTGGAAAACCCTTCCTCGCGAAAATAACCTTGCTGCTCGGCAACCCGAACAGCTATTTGCTGGCCAACGTGGTAGTTGCTGTTCGCAACTAAAAGTGCCTGATCACGGTTACTCAAATTATCCCCCTAGAATCTGT
>JBLMXG010000034.1:0-28694 GCA_050257635.1 Chloroflexota bacterium | reverse complement strand
TCCTTGCAACCCCGGCTTTCCGTGCCGCTGAGATCTTGAGCCCGATCGCAAACGATGCGGCCAATGAGCTGCGACAAATCCGTTACGCCTCCACCGCCACCGTCAGCCTCGCCTATCGGCTTGACGATTTTCCCCGCAAGCCGAATAGTTTCGGCTTCGTCGTGCCGGCAATCGAACGCCGCAAGATCATGGCCTGCACGTTTAGCAGCTTAAAATATCCCGGCAGAGCGCCGGTGGATCATATTCTTCTGCGCGCTTTTGTCGGCGGCGCGCTGCAGCCGCAATTGTTCGACGATAGTGACCAGCAGATGGAGAAGAACGTTCGCGATGAGCTGGCGAGCCTCCTCGGGGTTACCGCCCCGCCGCTTTTTTCGCGCGTCTGGCGCCATCCCGATTCCATGCCACAGTATCACGTCGGCCATCAGGCGCGCATTCAGCGGATCGAAAACTCCTTGAAACAATTTTCCACCCTCGCTTTAGCCGGCAGCGCCTATCGCGGCGTCGGCATCTCCGACTGCGTCCGCACCGGCGAACAGGCTGCGGAAAAAGTCGTCGTGGCGCTGCAATCGAATCGCTGAACTCTAACGAAAATTCGTGCAGGCTTGAAACTCGCCCTGATAATCATCAGACCTGATAATCATCCTTGACGGTCAGGTTTAACGGGACTATCTGAAGAGTAACAGCCGCATGCCGAGGAAAAAGCGCAATGCTGATCATCGACTCGCAGGTCCACATCTGGGCGCCCGAGACGCCGGAGAAACCATACGCCACCGAAAACGCGTCCAAGCCGCACCGACCGGCACCCCTCGGTGCCACAGAACTCTTGCGTGAGATGGATAGCGCGGGAGTCGCGCGCTGTGTTCTGGTGCCGCCGACGTGGGAAGCCGACCGCAATGATACTTCGCTCGAAGCCGCCCGCTTATATCCCGACCGCTTCGCGGTCATGGGACGATTGTCACTCACCAAGCCGGAGAGCCGCAGCGCAATCGCCACCTGGAAACAGCAGCCGCACATGCTCGGCATCCGCATGGTTTTTAATCGCGGCCGATCCGCGGAGTGGTTGCGAGATGGCACGGCGGACTGGTTTTGGGCCGCCGCGGAGCGCTACGATATTCCGGTGATGGCAATGGCACCAAACGATGTGCCGAAGCTGGGAGAGATCGCCGAGCGCCATCCGGGCTTGCGGCTCATCATCGATCACATGGGGCTCAACTCGGTGCTGCGCGGCAAACCGCTCGGACCGTCGGTGGACAACGTCGTCAAGCTCGCCGGTCTGAAAAACCTCGCGGTCAAAGTTTCCGCCCTGCCGTGTTACGTCGATGAGCCGTATCCGTTTCCATCGCTGCACCCGCTCGTGCGCCGCGTCATCGATGCCTTCGGGCCGCAGCGCTGCTTCTGGGGCACGGACCTTTCTCACCTCCCTTGTCCTTACCAACAGGTCGTCACTCTTTTCACCGAAGAGATGAAATCGCTCTCCAGCGCCGAGCTGGAATGGATCATGGGAAGGGGTCTTGCCGAATGGCTGAATTGGCCGCTACCCAAGTAGGTCGTTCTTAGCAAAAATCGCCGCGCCACTTTTTTTGCCGGCATATTCCCATAAAATAAACCATATCGGCTCCGCGAAAGTCGGGCGGGGATGTCGGTACGGGCTCTGTGATTTTTAATTCTAGCCTTGACGAGTTGAGCCATGTCTGCCGTGAAAACGCTTCTAGCCATCCTGTTACTCTTGCTCGCATCTCACCGTGCAGTCGTCGAGGCACAGACGCAACTCCGCTTTGTGACTTGGCGTTCGGAAGCGCCCGAAGTTTGGAACCAAGGAATCGCTGACTTCGAGCGGCAAAATCCCGGGGTGAAGGTCGTCAGCGAGATCGGCCCGCAGTCTTCGACCCAGCTTCACGATCTGCTCACGCAAAAATTGAAAAACCGCGACGCGCGTCTGGACGTCTTTGTCATGGACGTGATCTGGCCTGCAGAGTTCGCCTCGGCTGGCTGGGCTCTGCCGCTGGATCGCTATTTCCCGGCAGCCGAGCAGAGTAAGTTTCTCAAGGCACCCATCGCGGCCAATCGCTACCGCGGCCGGATGTTCGGCGTCCCGCTGTTCATCGACGCCGGTTTGCTTTATTACCGCAAAGATCTTCTCGATAAGTATCACATGGCGCCGCCGCGCACCTGGGAAGCGTTGGTGGAAACGGCCAAAACCATTCTCGCCGGGGAGCACAACCCGCAATTGGCCGGTTATTCCGGCCAGTTCAAGCAGTATGAAGGGCTCGTCTGCAACATGATGGAATTTATTCTCGGCAACGGCGGCGCCCTGTGGGACCACGCTGCCCTAACTAGCGCCCTGGACCGGCCGGAGGCGCGCGAGGCCGTGCGCTTCGTGCGCGACCGCATCATCGGCGAAATTTCCCACCGCGGCGTGCTCGCCTACGAAGAACCGGAGTCGCTCACCCTCTTCACCCAGGGGCTGGCGATCTTTCATCGCAACTGGCCTTACGCCTGGACCGTGGCCAACGATCGCGAAAAATCCAAAATCGCCGGCAAGGTCGGCATGGTGCCGCTCCCGGGTTTCACCCCTGGGCGAGGAGCCGCCGCGCTCGGCGGCTGGCAGTTGGGAGTCAGCCGGTTCTCTCGACAACCGGACTTGGCCTGGCGTTTCGTCGCGTTTATGACCAGCGCGGCAATGCAAAAGCGCATCGCGCTTGCCACCGGCCGCGCTCCGACTCGGCTTGCGCTTTACGATGACGCCGAAGTCGAACATAAAATTCCCCAGCTCCATTCGCTGCTCGAAACGTTCAAGCATGCGGTGCCGCGACCGGTCACACCGGTGTACGTTCCGCTGTCGAATATCATGCAGCGCTATTTCAGCGCGGTCTTGGCCTTACCGAACACGGATATCGATAAGCGCGCTGCTTTCGCGGCGCGCGACATGAACCGGCTACTCGATCTTTTGCGCGGCGGGCAGGTACCGTGAAAAATTCACCGCGCGCCGCGCTCTGCTTCCTGTTTCCGAGCTTTTGCTTCGTCGCGCTGTTTTCGCTTTTCCCTATCGTAGAATCGTTCCGTCTGAGCTTCTACCGTCTGATCCTCACTCTGCCCTGGCTCGGCCAGCGCATGGTGGGCTGGGAAAACTATGCCGACCTCGTCACCGATCCCGTGGCGCGGGATGCTCTCGTCACCACCCTGCTCTTTATCGGCATTACCATCCCTCTCGAATTGCTGCTCGGCCTCGGCATTGCTTTGCTGCTCAACGGAGCTTTTCGCGGCCGCGGGCTTTTGCGCGCCCTCGTGCTCATTCCCTGGGCGATGCCGACAGTCGTCTCATCCCAAATGTGGCGCTTCATTTTCAACGATCGCTACGGCCTGGCAAACTTTATCCTGTTCGGCGCCGACACTTCTCGCTATTTCGCCCCCCTTGCCGATCCGCACCTTGCACTATTCGCAATCGTCACCGCGGAAATTTGGAAAACCACGCCGTTCGCCGCGCTGATCTTGTTGGCCGGATTGCAAGGCATCTCCGACGATGTTTATGAAGCCGCCAGTGTCGATGGCGCCAATATCTCGCAACAATTTTTTTTCGTCACTCTGCCTCTGCTCAAGCCCGCCTTGCTCCTGGCCCTGCTGTTTCGCACCATCGACGCGCTGCGCGTTTTCGATCTGGTCTTCGTCATGACTCAAGGGGGCCCGGCCGACGCCACCAACGTGCTTCAATTCTACGGTTATAAGAAAACTTTCGCCGAAGGGATGATCGGCTATGGTTCCGCCATTGCTGTCGCGGTGTTCTCGCTCTCCCTGGCTCTAGCGCTTCTTTATCTCCGCGCATTCAAGGCCCATCGTTTGGAAGGGAGCGCTTCGTGAAGCGTTCAACCGCCCTCGCCCTCTTTTCCGTCGGCGTTGCGCTCTATTGCCTGGTGCCATTCCTCTGGTTCGTGCTCGCCTCCCTCAAGAGCAGCGCGGAGTTGACGGCGATTCCGCCGATCTTGTGGCCGTCGTTTCATTTGAGCTTTTATCGATCAGCGTGGGAGAATTACGGGCTGCTCCATTACATCGTCAATAGCGCCATCGTCGCCGGTTCGGCCACACTCGTCACTGTCGCAGTCGCCGCCTTGGCGGCCTACGCCATCGCGCGCTTTCATTTGCCATGGACAAATTTTTAT
This sequence comes from Chloroflexota bacterium, assembly GCA_050257635.1. GTDB lineage: Bacteria > Desulfobacterota > Binatia > UBA9968 > UBA9968 > DP-20. Next base: position 24,540 of record JBLMXG010000034.1, on the reverse strand, counting down.
CTGCTCCTGCTGCTCGCGATCTCCATGTTTCCGCAGATCGCCGTCGCCGGTCCGGTCTGGACCATCCTCGAACGGCTGGGATGGCTGAACACCTATCAGGGCCTGGCGGCAGCCTATATTGCTCTGTCGTTGCCTTTGGCGACTTGGATTCTCGCGGTTTTTTTCCGCGACGTGCCGGGCGAGATCGAGGAAGCGGCGCTGATCGACGGCTGTAGCCGGGCACAGGCTCTCTATAAAGTGGTTCTCCCGTTGGCTGCGCCGGGAATTTTCACCGCTGCGCTGCTCGTTTTCATTTATGCCTGGAACGAGTTTTTCTTCGCCTTGATCATCATGACCGATCCCACGGTCCAGACCCTGCCGGTGGGCATCGCGCTGTTTCCCGGTGAATATACGATGCCGTGGGGCGAGATTGCCGCGGCATCGACCATCGCCACATTGCCATTGGTCATACTCACGCTGATTTTTCAGCGAGGCATCGTTCGCGGCCTATCGGCCGGCGCGATCAAAGGCTAAAGCGGTTGTGTTTCGTATTCAATCGTATTAACACGGGCCTCAATTGCTGCCGAAGGAGGCGAAGAAATGAAAATCGTCAATCGCGACCTGTCCAGCGAGAAGGACTGCATCCCCGGCTACCTCGCCCATCCCGACCGTGCGGAACCAGGACCGGCGGTGATGATCGTTCATCACCACTATGGCGTTACCGGCAACATGAAGGTCAACGTCTGCGAATTCGCCAAGCTCGGCTACACGACCCTGGTTCCCGATCTCTACAAAATGCTCGGCGCGGCCGACGGCGTGCATGAAGCGCAAAAGACCACCACCGACGGCCAATTCATGGAGATCCTCAATGGCGCTTGGCGTTATTTGACGAGCCGTCCGGAGGTCGATGCTAAGCGCTGCGCGGTGGTCGGTTACTGCATGGGCGGGCGCATCGGCATCCACTTCGTCGCCGCCACGCCGAGCGTGCGCGCTTTTGTCGGTTACTATCCGTCGGTGCGCGACGAAGGACCGAGTCGGTTACGACCTCGTCATCCCAACGACGCCGTCAAGGACATCAAATGTCCCTCGCAGATTTTCTTCGGCGCCCACGACCACGTCGCCAGTATCCCGGTGCAGCAAAAGTTGATGGCGAGTTTTCAAGCCAACGGCCAACCATTGGACTGGCATTTTTTTCACCGCGCCGGCCACGGCTTCGCCATGGCGGACGGCGATTGCTACGATCCAAAACTGGCCGAGAGCGCATGGAACTTAGTCGGCGATTTCTTGGGCCGAGAGCTGGACAAGCCTTCAGCTTAGCGGCATCCCCAGCGGGTGGATTTCCGTCGACGGCGATGACCGCAGCTTAATCAATCATTGACAAGAACGGTGGCTCGACCCGTGGCGATGGCAACGGTCAGGGACGGATTGTGGCAACTCCTTTTAGCGACCGCGGGGCTGTTCGTCAGATGATCCCCTTCTCCTTGAATTCCGCGAGCTGTTGATCGCTGTAGCCGAGCGGTTTGAGATACTCGGCGTTGTGTTCGCCAAGCTCGGGCGGAGGCAGCGGATGGGGATTCTTGCTGGCGCTATACTGGTTGGGGAAGGCCACGGTGCGGATGTTCGGTTTGTCCTTGCGCTCGATGGTGATCTCCAAACCCATGTGCTGGATCTGCCGATCTTGAAAAACTTCCTGCATGTTGTAAACCGGCGTGTGCGGCACGTCGTTAATTTCGAGCTGCTCCATCCAGTAGGCGCGCGGCTTCGCCTTGAAAAATTCAGCGAACACCCTGGCAAGCTCGTCGTAATTCTTGCGCCGGTTCGGCCGCGTGCTGAAGCGCGGATCGTCGATCATCTCCGGATGGCCGGCGGCTTTGCATAAACCTTCCCAGAATTTCTGCGGCGAGGAGAGGTGAATCGCAAACGGCAAACCGTCCGAGCCGCTGAACGCGTAGGTTTGCGACTGCATCGGCCGGGTATAGGGACCGGGAACCTTGCCGGTGGCGAGACAATCGGTCGCGGGAGCGATTAAAAAAGCCAGAATCGATCCGGCCATCGTCGTGTCGACCTGCTGGCCTTTGCCGCTCTTCGCGCGCGCGGCGACGGCGCCGAGCACGCCGATACAGGCGAACATACCGCTCAGGCTGTCGGCAAAGTTGGGGCCGATGGGGCGCGGATTTTTCGCATCCATCAACAGGCTCAACATGCCGCCGAGACCCTGGCCGACGGTGTCATAGGCAGGACGCTTCACGTAGGGACCGGTCGGGCCGGTGCCGGTGATCGACAGATAGATCACCCCCGGATTGGTCTCGCTCACGGTGCCGTAATCGATGCCGAGCTTTTTCATCACCCCGGGACGGTAGTTGTCGAGAACGACGTCGGCTTTGTTGGCGAGCGCGAGAAAGATTTCTTTGCCTTCCGGCGTCTGCAGATTTAGCGTGATACTTTTCTTGCCGCGATTGTAGGCCCAGAAGTTCGGTTGATCGCCGCCCAGGTCCCAGCCGCGAAAGGGATCGCCGCCCTGGGGATTTTCCACTTTGATCACCTCCGCGCCCATGTCGGCAAGCAGCATCGCCCCGTAGGGGCCGGAGATAAAATTCCCCAGCTCCAGGACGCGGATACCGTCCAGACAACCATTCATTTTGCTCTCTCCCATCGTTCCTTGGCGTTCTTTACGCCTTCGCGCAAGAACTAGATAATTCCCCTTTCCTTGAACTCAGTGATCTTGCTTTCGTCATAACCCAAAGATTTCAGAAACTCGTCGTTGTTTTCCCCGAGTTCCGGCGGCGGCGCGGGATGCGCCGACGGCGTTTCGCTATAGCCCAAAGGAAATTTCACCGTGCGAATCGTCGGCTTTTCCTTGCGCTCGATCGCAATCTCCAACCCCATGTGCTTAACCTGCGGATCGTCGAAGACTTCTTTCAAATTGTAAACCGGCGTGTGCGGCACATCATTGGCATCGAGCCGCTCGATCCAGACCGAACGCGGCTGTTCCTTGAAAAACACCGCGAAAGTTTTGCTGAGCTCATCGTAGTTGGCGCGCCGGTCCGGCCTGGTTTTGAAGCGCGAATCTTCGATCAACTCGGGATGGTCCACCGATTTGCACAGCCCCTCCCAAAATTTTTGCGGCGAAGATAAGTGGATCGCCAGCATGGCACCGTCGGCGCAGGCAAAGGCATAGGTTTGAGACTGGCGCGGGCGCGTGTACGGGCCGGGGATGCGGCCATGGGCGAGAGTCTCGGTCGCGGGCGCATTCAGGAACGCGAGAATCGAGCCGACCATCGTGGCATCGACCTGCTGCCCTTTTCCGGTGCGCGTGCGCGCCATCAGCGCGCCGAGAACTCCCAGAGCCGAGAACATGCCGCTCAAACAGTCCGCGTAGGCCGGACCGACGGGCTTGGGATTCTGTGGATCCATGAGCACGCTCATCATTCCGCCCATGCCCTGGCCCACCGTGTCGTAGGCCGGCCGCTTGACGTACGGACCGGTCGGGCCGGTGCCTGTAATCGAGCAGCAGATAATTTTCTCGTTGATTTTTTTCAGGCTCTCGAAATCGATGCCGAGCTTCTTGGTCACGCCCGGTCGATAATTGTCCATTACCACGTCGGTGTTTTTTACCAAGCCGTAGAAAATTTCTTTTCCTTCCGGAGTCTGCAAATTTAGCGTAATGCTCTTTTTGCCTCGATTGTAAGCCCAGAAATTCGGCTGGTCGCCGCCGAAATCCCAGCCGCGAAAAGGATCGCCGCCCTTGGGATTTTCCACTTTGATCACTTCCGCGCCCAAGTCCGCCAGCAGCATCGCCCCATATGGCCCGGAAATAAAATTGCCCAACTCCAAAATTCTGACACCCTCCAAACACCCTTTCATTCCTCTCTCCTACTCTTTCGTTTTAATTTAGCTCTCGTCTCTTCGTGAGAATTGTCTTGATTCGAACGATTTGAACCGAGCGCAGCGGATGAACCGCTTGAACGTTTGGAACGTCGCCGCGCTCTTGATTCTCGCCTCGCGCCTTCCTATTGCCTATTGCCTTTACCTTCGGATAAGGAACTTTCATATATCCCAATCGCCAGGAGCACAAGATGGCCACGCCTCCACCCGTTACCGATACGCTCGCACGCTTTGTTGCCGAGGCCGATTATTCTACGATCTCCGAGCAAACCCGGAGCAACGCCAAGCTGCATATTCTCGACACTCTGGGCGTGGCGCTCGCCGCCGTCGATCAACCGGCGGCGCAGATTGCTCGCGCGTACTGCGGGCGCCTTGGCGTATCCGAAGAAGCATCGGTCTGGGGCACCCAGTCAACGGCGTCTGTATCAAGTGCGGCCTTTGCCAACGGTCTGCTCGCCCACGCTCTGGACTACGATGACTGGGATGCTTTCATTCATGTCGGTCATCCGACCAGCATGCTGATCGGCGCGGCGCTGCCGCTGGCGGAGCATATCGGCGCCTCCGGCGCGGATCTGCTTAAAGCCTACGTGCTCGGCATCGAAGTGGTCTGTAAAATCGCCGCTAACGCGCCCAACGTTCAAGATCGCGGCTTTCACAGCACGCCCGTATTCGGCAGCCTCGGCGCCGCGGTCGCCTGCGCGAGCCTGTTGAAACTCCCGCCGGAAAGGATCAAGGCGGCCCTCGGCGTAGCCGCGTCCGCCGCCGGCGGAATTCACCGACAGCAGGGCTCCATGGTCAAGCCATTGCACGCCGGCAATTCGGCGCGCAATGGCGCCGAAGCTGCGCTACTCGCCCAGGCCGGCTTCACCGCCGACCCGGCGATCCTCGAAGCGCCGCGCGGCTTCTGCGACACGTTTTTTGGCCCCGGCACATGCAACTATGAAAAAATGATCGCCGACATCGGCAAGCCTTATTTTCTCGAATCACCCGGTCTCGGCCTCAAGTGGCATCCCTGCAGCGCGCCGCAGTTTCTCGCCGCCGATGCGGCGCTCCATTTGAAGCGCGAGTATGATATCCGCTACGAAGACGTGACGAAAATGGAAGTGAGCATCCCGCCGTTGCGCTATGCACGCCATTACGCGCCCGAAGTCAAAACCGGTCTGCGCGGCAAGTTCGCCATCAACTACGTCGTGGCCTTGTGTTTCCTAGACGGCAAGCTCGAGCTGGCGACTTTCACCGATGAGAAAGTAAACCAACCGCAAGTCCAGGAAGCCCTCGGCAAAGTTCAGGTGATCTGCGACGAGACTATTCCCGAGCCGGGCCCTTACTGCCCCGTCACTGTCGAGCTAAAAGACGGGAAACGGCTAAGCTACACGGCAAAAATCGCCAAAGGCCACCCGCAAAATCCGATGACCGAGAGCGAGGTCGAAGAAAAATTTCTCGCCAACGCCAAATCCGTTATCGCGCCGCGACAAGCCGATGACCTCGCTGTGATGGTTCGCGATCTCGAGTCTTCGCGCGACCTGCGAAGCTTGACCAAGCTGCTCACGCCCGCCTGAACGAATTGTTCCACCCAGTTTTGCTGCCGGCGGGTAAAGCTCCAGGCCAGGCCGGAGTCAACTACTACGAAGCACACCGCGCGGAATCTTGTAGCGGTTATAACTCCACAAAAATTGGCTTGGGCAGCGGCGCACGAGATCTTCCACGAGTCGGTTGAGCGCCGCCTCGTCGAAATGCTCTGTCGACACGGGTTGCAAATGGAGGCGAAAGCCCGCGCCGCGCGGGAGCCGTTCGGCGAAAGCGGCGATGACGACGGCACTGGTGGCGCGTTGGAGCTTTTTTGGCAAAGTCGTGGTGTAAGCGGGACGACCAAAAAAATCGATCCAAACGCCGCCGCGAGATCTCGGCGCCTGGTCAGGCGGCAGCGCCACGGCTTCACCGCGGCGCAAAGCGTGCATCAACGCTTCGACGCCTTTGAGATTGGTCGGTGCCATCGCCAGTTGCGCGCGCCGGCTCCCGGCCATCATCACCGGCTCCAACCAGCGCACCGGCGGCGGCCGATACAATGCAGTGAGGGGCAAGCGCTGCGCGATATAGCGCATGGCAAACTGAAAAGAACCGAGATGCGGCATTAGAAAAATGATCGGTTTGCCGCCGCGCCGCGCGTCCTCGACGCTTTGCCAGCCCTGGCATTCGACCGCCAGACGGTTGATTTCAGCCTGCGGTGCAAACCACACTTTCAGCCATTCGGCGGCGGTTTTGCCGGTCTCGCCGATCGCCTCTTTGAGCAGCCGCCGGTATTTCGCCTCCGTGGAAAAAACTCCAGCGGCATGAAGGCTTTCTTGGATTCGCTTGCGATCCGGCGGAGAAAATATCCACATGAGCCAGCCAAAAATATTTCCGACAGCGTGAAACCAGCGCATCGGCAAGCGCGCGAGCGCGTCCATGATAAAAACCAACAGCCGATGGATGAAGTGATGCGTTTTCATGCGTCCCAGGGGTACACGCGGTTGCGCCTCATCTAATGGATTGGCGCGCGCGCTGTCAACATGTGCTGTTCTGCGTGGACATCGACTAGCGACTGCGATATGGAAAACGGCTGAATTTAGCGCGGTCTCGACCCTGAACGGAGGTTCCCGTTGGCAAACACTCAAGCATTAGCGCCGCTTTTCGAAGCCGATCGCCTCGCCATCATCGGCGCCAGCGATCGTAACCACTACGCCGTCAATATCTTTAAAAATTTGCAGAACCTGGGCTTCGATCCAGCCAAAATCATCCCGATCAACCCTGGCCGCCCGGAAGTTTTCGGCCTGAAAGCCTACCCGAGCATCGGCGCAGTCCCAGGCGATATTCCGCTCGCCGTCATCGCGGTCAACAACAAAGCCGTGGTCTCGGTGGTCGAGGAAGCCGGCAAGAAAGGCGTCGAAGCCGGCGTCATCTTCGCCGATGGTTTTGCCGAAGGCGGTGAAGCCGGGAAGCGGCTCCAGCAGGAACTCACCGCGGCGGCCAAGGCCGCGAACCTCAAATTGCTCGGCCCCAATTGCATGGGTTTCGTCGCGCTGCGCGCCAGGCTTGGCATCTGGGGCGGCGAGCTGCCAAAGAACCTTCGGCCGGGCAACATCGGCTGCATCTTTCAAAGCAGCGGCATGATGAATCTACTCCTGAACTTCGGCGCGAAGCGCGGCCTGGGCTTTCACGTCTGCGCCAGCGGCGGCAACGAGATCGTGCTCAACTCCGCCGATTATCTTGCTTACCAGGCGGAATGCGCCGAGATCGATGTCATCGCGACTTATTTTGAAGCAGCGCCGAAAGAGCCTGAACGTTTTGCTGCCGCGCTCGACCGCGCGATCGCCAACGGCAAGAGCGTGCTGATCTTGCGCGCCGGTAGAACCGAGCGCGCCAAACGCAACGTCATCGCGCACACCGGTCAGCTCGCCGGCTCGGCCGCGGTTTGGGACGCTTTCTTCGAGCAGCATGGCGCGATCATCGTCAACGACCTCGACGATCTGATCGACACCACCGCGCTCTTCGCCGGCGCCAAGCTCCGACCCGACACGCACGAGCGTGGCGTCGGTCTGATCACGATCTCCGGAGGCGATTGCACGCTGCTTTCCGATATCGCCGATCAAGAAGGCGTGGCCTTGCCGGATCTCACTCCCGAGACGCAACAAGTCTTGATCGACAGTTTGGACAAGCCGACACTGCTCGGCAATCCGCTCGATGTCGAAGATTTGCAGCGTATCAACCCCGAGGCCTTCGACCGCTGCCTGGAAATCTTTATTAATGAGCCGGCCATCGACATGCTCGGCGTGCGCTTGAATTTGCCGGAAACGGTCACACCGTCGGCGGAAAAGCTTTATACGCAGATTGCTCAATTGAGCCGTGCCGCCGACAAGCGCGCATTCATCCTCACCCGCGCCACCGAGCCGCCGGCACCGGTGTGGTACGACAAACTCGCCGGCCTCGATCTGACGTTCACCGGCGACTACCGCAAGTCGCTCCGCGCTATGAGCCGCTTGCGCAAGAACGAGCGCGACCGCGCCCTCGGCCGCTTCGCACCGGTCATACGCGCGGCCGCCGCACCGCCTCGCACCCCATTGAAACGCGGCATCTTGTCATACGGCGCAACGGAGAAACTCTTGCAATCCTACGGCTTGCCTCTGGCGCCGGCGTTTATGACACAGTCCGCTAGCGAAGCCGCCGGTGCCGCCGAGAAACTCGGATACCCCTGCGTCTTGAAAGTTTGTTCCGTCGATCTTCCGCACAAGACGGAGTTTGGCGCTCTGCGACTCAACTTGAACGACAGCGCCGCGGTGCGAATCGGTTATGAAGAGATGCTGACAAATCTCCGCGCCAAAAAGGCCGATGCCGATATCGAAGGCGTGCTCGTGCAAAAACAACTCAAAGGGATTGAGTGTTTGCTCGGTATCGCTCGCGACCAACAGTTAGGACCGACGCTGGTCATGGGATTGGGCGGCATCTTCGTCGAAATTCTCGCCGATGTGCAGATGCGCATCCCGCCGATCAGCGCCAATGAGACGCGACGCGCCATCGAAGCGCTCAAAGGTGCGAAAATCTTCGCTGGCGCCCGCGGCGCGCCGCCTGCCGATCTCGACGCCTTCGCCGACATGGCCGCGCGTCTGTCGTGGCTCGCCCACGATTACAAGAACGAAATAGCCGAACTGGATTTGAACCCGGTGGTCGTGCTGGCGCAAGGTCAAAGCGCCTTCGCCGTCGACGCGCTGATAGTGTCGCGCTAACGCGAGGTGGAAGCAGCGTGAACTCTCGAAAACCGTTTTTGCTTGATAACCTGCGCTGATATAATTGAACATCAGTTAGTTTAGATGAGATGTTGCGAAAGTATTATTCTTTAGCCTCCACCTGGCTGCAAATCGGATCATGAAGACCGACGATCTTCGCATCGTCAAAACCAGGCCGCTACTCGCACCGGCTATTCTCGCCGAGGAGATCCCGCTTACCGACATCGCTTCGACGAGAGTATGGAAGGCGCGCCGCGCAATTGAGGCGATTCTCGACGGCAAGGATGGGCGACTTCTCGTCGTGGTCGGGCCTTGCTCCGTCCACGACACCAAGGCCGCGTTCGAGTACGCCACCAAGCTCAAGCCCATCGCGGACGCGCTATCCGATGCGCTTCTCGTTGTCATGCGCGTCTACTTCGAAAAGCCGCGCACGGTCGTGGGGTGGAAGGGACTCATCAACGATCCCGACCTGGATGAGTCGTACCGCATCAACAAAGGCCTTCGTCTCGCCCGGCAATTGCTCGCGGACATTCTTGAGCTCGGCGTCCCTGCCGGCACCGAGTTCCTCGATACGACGTTTGGCCAATTCTATACCGATCTCATCAGCTGGGGCGCAATCGGCGCCCGCACGGCGGAAAGCCAAATCCATCGAGAGCTGGCGTCCGGTTTGTCGATGCCGGTCGGCATCAAGAACCGCACTGACGGCAACGTCCAGGTGGCGGTGGATGCGATCCGGGCCGCGCGCAGCCGTCACCTCTTCCCCTCTCTCACCAAAGAGGGCGCGCCCGCCATTTTGGAAACCACCGGCAATCCCTATGCTCACCTCGTGCTCCGCGGCGGCAGCGAGAGCGGCCCTAACTTCGATGCCGCGTCGATAGCAGCCGCGGTTCGCCTGCTTCGCGCCGCTCACCTTCCGGAGGTCATCATGGTGGACTGCAGCCATGGCAACAGCGACAAAGACGCCGCTCGGCAGATCGACGCCGCCGAAGCGATCATGAAGAATCTGAGAGCTTTACCCGTTCGAGCGCTGATGATCGAGAGCCACCTCGTTGCCGGTCGGCAGGATTCTCCGATCATTTATGGTCAGAGCATCACCGATGCGTGCCTCGGTTTCGAGGATACGAAAGACTTACTCTACCGCCTGGCGGATTCGGTTTAGGATGCGAATCGTTCCAGCATAAATTCATCGCCGTCTGAGAAGACCTGGACCGCTCAGCTCATCCGTTAATTTCCCCCTCGACTTAGAAAAATTGCTTCCTATAATGTGGGGCGTGAGTGGTTGGGTACCGGCTCGATAACTTAACTACAGAAGGGACTGATCGATGAAAAAAATTCTCATACCGATGATTGCGCTGCCGTTGATTGGCTTGTTGTTGCTTTCTGGCCGATTGGCCTCCGCCCTCGATAGAGTCAATGTCACTCTGCCGTCCAAGTCTTTTCAGTTCATCATCTTTCCGCTCGCCAAGGAGCGGGGTTATATGAAAGAGGAAGGGATCGATCTCAATGTCGTCGTCATGGCCTCCACTGCAGGCCTTCAAGCCGTGCTCGCCGGAGAAATGGATTTCACCGGTTCCGGCAGCAGCGCCCTGGTCGCCGTCACTCGGGGCAATGCACCGCTCAAAACCGTGCTCGCGGTCAATGATCAGGTGCTACAGTGGCTGATGGTCCGGCCCCAGTACACCTCTTTCAAAGATCTCAAAGGGAAAAAGATCGCGGTGACCGGCGTCGCAGCGGTGGCGACGTTCATGTTGAAAAAAGTTGCCTCCAAGTACGGCCTCGACGCCAACAAGGATTTGACCTTTTTGGCTCTGCCGCCGGGACAGCGGCTCGGCGCGCTGCAGACAGGGGTCGTCGATGCAGGGCTCTTGAGCTCCGAGGAACGCTTCGCCGCCCTCGATCAAGGGATGAAAGAGATCATGTATCTGGGGAAAGAGGTGAAAAATTCCTGGGGCACCATCGCCACCAATGACAAATTCATCAAAGAAAAGCCCAAGGTGATGCATGGATTTATGCGCGCCGCGCTCAAGGCGCTCCGCCTAGTGAAGCAAAACCGCGAGGCTGCGATCGAATCGATGATGAAGTTTTCCGAGCTGAACAGGGACTTGGCGACGCGCACCTACGACGGCATGATCGGTACCTTTACCACCAACGGCGTGGTCGACGAAGAAACCCAGAAAAACGATCTGGATATCGTTCGCGAGATCCTCAAAGCCACCAAGGAAGTTCCTATCGAGCGCGCTTATGATTTCAGCTTTGCCAAGAAAGCGGACAGCGAGCTGACTCAAGCGGGCTGGAAACCGTAGACACCTTCCGGGAGCGAGACCTTACCGGCCCTGGCACAAAAGCGGAGTCTCCTGATTCCCCCGACCGCTCTCCCCATTGTAGTCGGACAACTCACTACGACCCCGGGCATCATGACCCCCGCTTTTATGGCAAGAAGCTGAGGTCAACGATTTGTGCGACGGTCAAGCCTTTGGCCTTGGGGTCCTCCCGGGCGAAGTCCGCCAGGACCGCTTCAAGTCCCTTGATCGTCGGGCGGCCATCGTCCGGGAGAGATCGACTATAGACGTCAAATGCTTTCTCCGCGATCTCCCGGTTGTTCAGTTTGCTGAGCACCATCATTTTACGGACCGCCTCTTCCTTGTGGGTTTTGAAAAAACGGATCCCCTCGAGGTAGGCGGTCATGAAGCGCTTGACGAGCGGCGCCTGCGCCTGAAGATATTCTTCCCGTGCCACGATGTTCACGTGGGGGAATTCAACCCCCTTGGCGACGAAGTCCAGAAGCGGATAGAGGCCGAGCTTCTGCGCTGCTAGCGCCTCTTCCGGGCTCAGAACCGTTGCATCGATGGTTCCGGCTTTGAGCGCCACCAAGCGGGACTGCGAGCCACCTACCTGGAGGACCGTCACTTCAGCGGGGTTCAAACCCAAACGCCCGAGCGCGAGCCGGACGACGAAGTCAGTATTGCTGCCAAAACGGCTGATGCCGATTTTCTTGCCGCGCAACTGCTCCGAGCTGGTGATGCCGCCACCGCTGATCAACACGTAGGGCAGGATGTTGGTGACGCCGCCGATGATTTTCAGCCGCGCGCCCCTCAAGTAGGCATTGAGAAAAGGGGGCCCGCCGGTCTGGAGAAGATCGAGACTCTTACCGATCAGCGCCTGCGTGGAAAGTGAACCGCCGGCGATAAAAACCATTTCGAGCGTGAAGCCGTGTTTGCGGAAAATGCCGGCGTCCTGAGCGACGTAAAGCGGCGCCGCGCCGTAAAAACCGTTGAATCCGATGTGCAGCGTCGTCGTTTGAGCGACGGCGGAATGTGTGCAAACATGAAAAAGAGCGAGAAACGAGAGTGCATGAACGGTGATCCGCTTCATAGCGACCTCCATTATTGCACCTAAACTGCCTTTAACGTCGGCATTGGTCAAGACAGTTTTTTGAATCGGCTCTTTTTCCTAGCCCAAGGGCGCGGGTCGATTTGATTTGATAAAAGAGCCGCGTACCCAATAATGATCGTCCCGTAGCTGAATGTCCTCGTTAGAACGGGTATAGTTATTATTATCGACATCGACGAGAATAAACGCCGAGAATTTATTCATTTTCCTCGGACCTAGGAAGTTACCCGATGACTTACGTCGCTAACAACACGGTCGCCGCAGGATTCGCCTTCGACAATACCTATGCGCGCGAACTCGAGGGCTTCTATGTGACCTGGAAGGCGGCACAGGTGGCACAGCCCAGGTTGATCAAGCTCAACCATGAGTTGGCCGAAGAGTTGGGATTGGATGCACGCGCTCTCGATGCCGAGGCGGGCGCGCGGATCTTTGCCGGCAATGAGACGCCCGAGGGAGCGGTGCCGCTGGCCCAAGCATACGCCGGCCACCAGTTCGGCGGCTTCGTACCCCAACTTGGTGATGGGCGAACGCTGCTCCTGGGCGAGTTGATCGACGGCAACGGCCGTCGTCGCGACATTCAGCTCAAAGGCTCGGGTCCGACGCCCTTTTCGCGCGCCGGCGACGGCCGAGCATCGCTCGGTCCGGTGCTGCGTGAATACCTCATCGGCGAAGCGATGCACGCGCTCGGTATCCCGACGACGCGGGCGCTTGCCGCAGTCGCTACGGGCGAGCCCGTCTACCGCGAGACTGCGCTGCCTGGTGCGGTTTTGACGCGCGTTGCTGCCAGCCACATCCGCGTGGGCACTTTCCAATTTTTCGCTGCCCGCGGCGACCTGGCTAAGGTGCGCCGGCTGGCCGATTACGTCATCGATCGCCACTACCCGGATGTGAAGGACTACGCGAATCCCTACCTGGGATTGCTTGAGCGCGTGTGCGAGAGGCAGGCCGCGCTTATCGCCAGCTGGATGCACGTGGGCTTCATCCATGGTGTGATGAACACCGACAATATGGCGATCTCCGGCGAGACCATCGACTATGGCCCCTGCGCCTTCATGGATCATTATGACCCCGCGACGGTGTTCAGCTCCATCGACACTCATGGCCGATACGCCTATGCCAATCAGCCAAGGATCGCGCAGTGGAACCTGGCGCGGTTCGCGGAGACGCTTTTATCCTTGATCGATGCCGATGAAAAGCGCGCTGTCGCGCGCGCCACTGAGGTGATTAACGCTTTTCCGGAACATTATGAGCGCCACTGGCTTAACGGCATGCGCGCCAAGCTCGGCCTGTTCGCCGGCGAGGAGGCCGATCTCAATCTCGCCACGGGGTTTCTCGCCGCGATGCTAGAAAAAAAAGTCGACTACACCTTGGCCTTCCGTTACCTCGCCGACGCCGCCGTAAGCAATGAAGAACCGCTTCGCTCGCTCTTCGCCGACGCATCCATCTACGATAGCTGGAGTCAGCGCTGGCGCGCGCGGTTGGTGCGCGAGCCGGTGACTCCCACAGCGCGAGTGGAATCGATGCGGCGGGCCAATCCCTTGTTCATTCCGCGCAACCATCGAGTCGAGGAAGCCTTGAGCGCCGCAGTGGAACGCGGTGATTACGCGCCTTTCAACACGCTGTTGACGATTTTATCGCACCCGTTCGATGACCAGCCAGAATTTGCCGCCTTCGCCGAGCCTCCGCCGGAAGGGCGGGGCCGCTACCGAACCTATTGAGGGACCTGATTCACGCGTCCGGGCGACGCGAAATTTGCCAACACCACAATTTGCCGCTGTTTCGATACCGTCGCGTTTAATTTCTAGGGTCTGCCGCGTTTCCGGGGAAGATGGCTTCACCGCGAAGGACGCAAAGATCACGAAGGCGAGAAATACTGAAAAAGTTTATCCTCCGCGGTAAGGAAGTTCGGTCACCCTATGTGTGAACAGAATTCGCCTTTAGGATATGTAGGTTTAGCACCCTGTCGCTGCCGCGGCGAAGTCACTATCGCACCGCGCGGGCGACTGCACTGACGATCAGATATTTCCGAGCCCTTCGTGTCCTTCGTGCTCCGTGGTAAAATCTCAATCCAGGTGTGGCAACCCCAGCACACGAAAAGCTAGCGAACGATTTCTAAACGAGATAGATCGACAATAACATGACTCACAAATTTTACGTAGTATGGTCGGGACGGCAGACCGGTGTATTCACGGATTGGCCGACCGCACAGCGGGCCGTAACGGGCTACGCCGGGGCGCGTTTCAAATCATTCTCGACGCGTGAACAGGCGGAGCAAGCCTTTGATCGTGGCGGTTACGCCAACCAACCGGCCAAAGCATCGGACGGCAAGCGCAGCACCGTGCACCCCGCGCACCAATTCGATGTCAGCATCTACTGCGACGGCGCCTGCGAACCCAATCCCGGTCATGCCGGCTCCGGCATCGTGGTGTATCGAGCCGGCGAACTCGCGCAATTGTGGTTCGGCCTTTATAACCCCATGGGGACCAACAACACCGCCGAACTGAACGCGCTCTGTCACGCTCTGCGCATGGCCGAAGCAGAAATCGAGACCGGCAATAGCGTCGAGGTATGCAGTGACTCGGCCTACTCGATCAATTGTGTCCGCAGCTGGGCACCGAACTGGGAGAAAAAGGGTTGGAAAAAACCCGGCGGCGCGATCAAGAACCTGGAAATTATTCAGGACTGTTACGCGATTTACCGGCGCATTGACGCGGAACTGAACCTCACCCACGTCGCCGGCCACGCCGGCACCGAAGGCAACGAGCTCGCCGACCGCATGGCTATGCTCGCCGCGCAGTGCAAGGAAAAAGAGCTGCGTCTGTATCAAGACAAAATAGACATCCCGGCGCTGCTCAAGATGCGAGCGGGATAATCAGAAAAGCTTCAGCCAAACGGTGCTTGCAATCCGTATTAGCTTCGATGGACTGGCGAAGCGGATTCGAGTCCTCGAGCACATACGCAATTTACTAACCGTCACAACCGATCGATTTGTAAAAGTCCGCCTGGTGCTCCGGTCCTAACGCGAACAACTACTGCAGGTATTTGCGGCGTCAACAGTATGCACAACGGAAACGCGTCAATATCCGTTCAGAATGCTCGAAACTTTCAAGCACATCGCCATGTCTAAGCTAAAACTGCAAATTGTAAAGATTGAAACGTCGAAGCCATAGAATCAGGCTCTGCTCGCTCGGAAAAAAATCAGACCAACCCTCAATCAAGAGTCGCCGGTAAAACCAGCAACGATGGCAGCGGGTAGTCTTGCTTTCACCCGCTCACTTTGCCTACAGTACCGCGGAAATTTAATCTTTAAGGCATTGAAAGAAAAAGTGTCGGACCGCGAAAGGAGAGGGGATGTGCGGGATTGTTGGAGTCGTCGATCCGTCGCTGGATAGTTCTCGACTTGAAGCATCGCTAAGTCTGCTGCGCCACCGGGGTCCTGATGGCTGCGGCTTATTTCTAGATCCCGATCGCCATCTCGGGCTGGGTCACGCCCGCCTGTCCATCATCGACCTCGAGACCGGCGCCCAACCGCTTTACAGTCATGATGGGCGTCTCGCGCTGGTTTGTAACGGCGAGATCTATGATTTCGAGCGGCAGCGCGGTGAGCTTGAGAGCGAAGGCTATGGATTCGCCACTCGCAGCGACTCAGAGCTGATCCTCCAGCTCTATCTCAAGCACGGCGAACGCTTTTACGAACACCTTCGCGGCGAGTTTGCTTTTTTGCTCTACGACAGGTCGCTCGGTCGTTTGATCGCTGCCCGCGACCGCTTCGGCATCAAGCCGTTGTACGTCGCGCGAACGATGGCCGGCGGCTGGGCCTTCGCGTCTGAAATAAAGGGCCTGTTCGGAACCGGGCTCGTCAAACGGGAGATCGATCTCGACGCGCCAAGCAAAGAGGGAGGAACGCTCTTCCGCGGTGTCGAGCATGTGCCGCCAGCCACGGCGGTCGTTCTCGATATCGTCAACGGTACACAGCGCGTGACGGCCTATTGGCGCCCCGATTTTCCCCGTGCTACCGCCTATGACGCGTCCAAAACATTCGAGGAATACAAGGGAGAAATCGATCGGCTATTGACCGAGGCGATTCGGCTGCGCCTCAGGGCAGACGTGCCGGTCGGCCTCTATCTGAGCGGCGGGATTGACTCGGCGCTGGTCGCCGCGAAGGTGAAAGCACTTGGGCGAATGAGACCGCATGCGTTCACCATCGCCTTTGTCGACGAGGGCGAACCGCACAACGAGGCCGAAATAGCAAAACTCATCGCGCGCCACGTCGGGGTCGAACACCACGTGCTGGAAGCGACGACCGAGACGCTGGTGCAGAACCTTGAAGGTTGTCTCTGGCACGTGGAGGCTCCCATCAGTGATCTAGCGCCTGTCGGCAAGTATTTACTTTCGCAATTGGCGCAGAGGCACGTGAAGGTGGTTTTGACAGGCGAAGGCTCCGACGAGGTGTTTCTGGGCTATGACTATTACCGCGAGTTTGCGGATAGTGACGGTTCTTTGTCGTCGCCTCGACAAGCGTCGCTCGCTGCGCGGTTATTTTATCTGCTCAGGAAGTTGCTTGTCGTTGCTCCCAGGTCACCCTATGTGAGGGCCTTGCTTGAGGGACAGGAGCGGCGGAACGACTCGGAACAGATCGAAGGCAGGCTCCCCATCGTTCAACTTCAGTATCGAAAACTGATCGCTCATTTGCCCCGCGTGATCCTGAGCGCGTACGGCGATCGAACGGAAATGGCGCACTCGATCGAAGGCCGCGTGCCGTTCCTGGATCATCACTTGTTCGAAGCGGCGCGCAACATTCCGGTCGAGCACAAGATTCGTGGCGGCGTCGAGAAATTTATTATCAGGAAGATCGCAAAGGGGTCGATTCCCAAGCAAGTCGTTGAACGGAGGAAATGGCCGCTTTCGACACCGGTGCCTTCCATGCTGCCCGGCAAGCACACAGCCCTTGGGCGCCTACTGTCAACCTATGCATCGGCCCCCGCGTTGCGGCGCGCCGGAATCTATCGGGTTTCCCTGGTGCGGCTGCTACGGCTCATCAGGGCACTACCGATGCTGCCGCGAGCGATCGGTCGAAGGCTCGATCGCATCTTGTTCAGGATCTGCTGCGTCCAGATACTGCACGCGCAGTTCATCGCGGATGACGCCCACCGCTTCAGATAAGCTGTGGGAACGAAACCCAGGCGATTGACTAAATTATCGCGCTTGAAAGCTCACGCGCGCCCGTCCTATGCTCCCCGCAATGGCGAAGCACAAAACCACTTTCGGTCTTACCTTGTCCAACCGCGCGTTGGTCACGCGCGGAACCCCGCCCGAGGAACTCATCGACATGGCCGTAACCGCTGAAGCGACCGGCTTGATCGATGCAATCTGGGTTGGCGACAGCATCTTGAGCAAGCCGCGACTCGAATGCATTCCCTTGCTGGGCGCCATCGCCGCTCGGACCTCGCGCGTGAAACTGGGCGTGGCCTGCATGGCGACGATCGCCCAGCGCAATCCTGTGCTGCTCGCTCTCCAGTGGGCAAGCCTCGACGTTCTGTCGGGCGGACGCACGTGGCTGGCGGCGTGCATGGGCTATCCGGCGAGCCAACATCCCATGGCCGCCAAGGAACTCGAAGTCATGGGCGTGGCGAGCAAAGAGCGGCCTGGAAGATTGGAAGAGATGATTCAGGCCCTGCGGCTCCTCTGGTCGGACGAACATGCGAGCTTTCACGGCAATTATTACTCGTTTGATGACGTAAACCTATTGCCAAAGCCCGCGCAGCGCCCCTGTCCGATTTATATCGCCGGCACGCCGCGCATCGCGCAGATCGGCGCGCAAGGCGTCGAGCGTTCGCTGCGGCGCATGGCGCACCACGCCGACGGCTGGATGAGCAACCAGATCGAAGTCTCGATGTTTCGGGATCACAAGGCAAGGCTGCGGGAAATGTTGATCGAAGAAGGCCGCGATCCCGACGCCTTCAAGACCGTTCTGTATTACGGCGTGTCCGTCAACAACGATCGCGAACAGGCATTTCGTGAAGCGAAAGCTTTTCTCGACGCCTACTATCAAAAAGACTTCAGCCGGCAAGGCGTCGAGATCTGGACCGCCTGCGGACCCGTGGAGCACTGCGTCGCTTGCGTCAAAGAATTCATCGACGCCGGCGTCGACCATGTCGCGATCCGCCCGGTCGGCGAGGACTTAAAGGGTCAATTCCGCATCTATCTGGAAGAAATCCTGCCCGCGTTGAACGAGGCAAGCGACTCCTAGTTCACGCTGTGAGGCGGCGGTCAAGGAATGTCGAGATTGTTATGCAAGAATACTCTCCGGTCGGGGCCCCCTTTTTTTTGATGAGCACGGCGGTATCTAAGCGACCCTTGGTTACGCGGCTGAAAGGGCCTAGCGCTGGCTAGTTCCTATTCCGCCACTCTGTCGAACCAAAACAGGTTCCGCAAAACAATTGGTAAGATTCGGTTAGGAGGTTTCGTATGTACAGGATATTGTGCGACCGGACGCCCGCTCGCGAACTCGGATCAGGCCTGACCTGGCTCAAGGAAGACGGCAAGATCATCGAATTCTCTACGATGGAAGAAGCCGCGGCTATGGCAAAAAAGTTAAATGAAGGGCAAAAATCTGCGACGGTTACCTACACGGCGAAGGAATTTAACATCGAGTAAATTCAATTCAGCCCATTCGCTCTGAGCCGAGTCCGCGCTGCGTGCGGTTCGTTTGATGCTGCGCTTACTCGCCCACAGACATCTGCAAACCGTTCCTTGCGGATGAATCGGTCGGAAAAGTAGCCCGTCCCACTTTTCCCGCCGCCCTGTGAGATTTCCTCGGCGTATCCCGTCGGCGCCGGTGCCAACGGGGTTATTGCTCCATTGGGCGCGGTCATCGGCATCGCTCAGATGCCGGAGGTGATTCGCAACCTCGCTTTCGGCGGCCCGGACTTTCGCACGCTCTATCTCACCCCATGTAAGTCGCTCTTAAAACTCGATGTCAAAACACCGGGATTGGCGCATTCTGGAAAAGTTGTCGGCTCAAAACCACAGGATTTGATTGGCTGCTGCCTTATCCCTGTAACTGGAAACAACTCAGCTTAAGACAGGCCTAGGTCCCGCCGCACGGGCTTTCTATTCACTGCACAAACCACTCGTGCCAGAGCTTGGTATAGTGATCGATCTTGTCGTTGTATTTCACCGGATCGACGTTGATGAATTCGAAGCCTTCGCGTAAACGCGGCGGATCGGGCAAGACTTCCGGATGGGTGGGGATGCGGTTGACATCTCGAATGACCCGCTGCCCGGTTTCTTTATTCAAGATAAAATCGAGGAAGAGCATTGCCGCATTAGGGTGCGGTGCGGTTTTCGCCAAAGCGCTGACATTGCTCGATGCGACAACCGGTTCGAGATTGAGCCATTCGACTGGCGCACCACGGCGTTGCCCCGACGCCATTCCTTGGCTGTGGATATTGGGCGACAGCGGATCTTCGCCGGCCGCGATCAGTTGCGCCAGATGGGTATGGCCGGTGCGGATCTTGGGATTCTGCGCGCGCAGCCGCTGAAAGAAGGCTTTGCCTTTTTGCTCGCCCCAATATTCCATCAAAGTCATGAACCAATGAGAGTCTTCGCGCTCGAGCGCCAGTTGATCTTTCCACTTGGGATCAAGCAAGTCCTCGTAGCGCCGGGGCGCATCGGCGGCTTTGACGAGACGGGTGTTGTAACCGAGCACCAGCATCGTAACGCGGTTGGCGACCCAAAAACCCTGGGGCTGAACAAAGCGCTTGTCGAACTTTTCGGCCAGCGGAGTGTAATAAGGCTGGAGCAATCCTTTGCGTCGAAAATATTCGATCCGGGAGTCGGTGGTATCCAGGATGTCGGCCAAGAAGGCGCCGGCCTGGGATTCGGTCGTAAAACGCTGCACGATTCCCGCTGACGTGAGCCGGACCGGCTTGGCCTTTATGAAAGGGTAGCGCTTCTCGAAGAGCTCAATGACGCGCTGGATGTCTTCGGCATTTACCGACGTATACCAGACAAACTCGCCTTCGGCTTTGGCGGCCATTTCCAGTCGAGCCTGGCGGTCGGCGCCGCGATAGAGAGCAATTTCAGCCGCCCCGGCCGCCTGCGCCGGCGTCGCCGAAAACCCGAGTCCAACGGCGAAAAGAATCAGCACACGCAGTGAGCAGAGCTTCATCTGGCTTTATCTCCTTTTGACAAAGGAATTCGATTTTGCGGCACGCCCGGCCATTCTTTACACCACTTTGGTGCGCTGACACAACGGCGGAAACTGCGGGTGCGCAATTGGGGCAGAGGCACCGGGCTCGACACCTTTTTAGAACGGCGAGGCACTGGGAAATTTTTTCATTGCATGTTTCGTTAACTTCGGGCAGTCAGAGATTAGGTAGCGCATTGCGCGATTTTCACGGAGGGACCGAACCGATGGGACGCTTTAAACTGCTTCTGCTCGCGATGTTCCTGGTTGTCGTTTTTCCCCTGCCAGTCAAGTCCGACGAGGTCATTCGCATCGGCATCATCAGTACGACTTTCGGTTACGCGCCGGTGTTCGTCGCCAAAGAGAAAGGCTTTTTCAAGCGCGAAGGTCTCGATCCGGAGATCATCGTGATCAGCCGCAACGAACAAATCGTTCAGGCTCTGATCTCCGATTCGCTGCAGTTCGGCAACGTCCCGCCGAACCTGCTGGCCGTGCTGCTGCAGCAAGGCAATCGCGACATCAAACTGATCGCCGGCTCGTTCAACGGCACGACCTACTCGCTCATCGCTCTGCCCAAGTATAAAAAGATGGAAGACCTCAAGGGCGGCGCCCGCTTGGCCATGTCCGGGATTACCTCCGCCTCCGCATTGATGATGAAACAGATGCTCAAGGACCGCGGCGTGCTCTATCCAAGGGATTACAGCTTATTGTCGATCGGCGGGTCGACGGTGCAGTTCACGGCGTTGAAGACCGGCCAGGTCGATGGCGCTTTGCTGGCGCAGCCCTTGAGCATCATGGCCGTCGAGCAAGGTCTGAGTAACTTGGGCGACGCTTACAAGCTCATGCCCTATTATCAGCTCTCGGGGATCGGCGTGCACGAGAGCTGGGCGCAGAAAAATCGCGGGGTGGTCGTGCGCTATTTGAAAGCGCTGGTGTCCACCTACCGCTGGCTGCACGACAATCGCGAAGAGGCGATCAAAATTCTCCCCGGCATCACCAAGCTCGATCCGAAATATATTGCCAAATCCTGGGAGACCTACACCGAGACGCAGATCTGGCCGCGCGACGGCGAAGTCAACTTGAAAGGCGTGCAAACGGTTTTCAATCTGATTGCCGGGGAAGGCCAGCTCAAAAAACCCTTGCCCAAGCCGGAGGACATCGTCGATTCGAGCTACCTCGAAGAAGCCAGAAAAGCGCTGCCGCACTAGAATAATTCCGAGTCTAGGGCATTGGAACGGAGCCATCGGTTGAATGGGTAGAACGATTGACGCACCAATAAATTTTCGGTCGCTCGTCAGCTTTCGGCGACCCGGACTTTGGCACCCTGTATCTCACTCCCTCACGCGGTTCGCTCTCAAAACTCGATGTCAAGACACCTGGGATTGGCGCCATTCTCGGCTTGAACGGAGCGAAGCGGTTGAACGATTTAAACATTCGAAAGCGTAGCGGGCAGTGATCAACGACAAGACCTCTCCGAC
Organism: Chloroflexota bacterium; assembly: GCA_050257635.1. Lineage (GTDB taxonomy): Bacteria > Desulfobacterota > Binatia > UBA9968 > UBA9968 > DP-20. Next base: position 2,857 of record JBLMXG010000034.1, on the reverse strand, counting down.
AAGAATTATCTGTGTATTGCTTGTTGACCAGCTCGGCAAAACTCGGGCGACATAAAGAGATCATTTCGTTTGATGATAATAGCCGCCGAAAACTCGCGCCCCGAAAGCCAGTGATGAAATGTCGTAGGGAAGGGTTACCAATCTCTTTTTGCTTCGATTCTAGACGTGAAAGCGAGGCTGCGAGAAATGTTGGTGGAGGAAGGCCGCGATCCCGACGCCTTCAAGACCGTTCTGTATTATGGCGTGTCCGTCAACAACGATCGCGAACAGGCGTTTCGCGAAGCCAAAGCGTCTCTCGACGCCTACTATCAAAAAGACTTGCCCCCCAGGGCGTCGAGATCTGAGGGCCGACCCCGTACGGGGGCCTGACCGTAGAAACCGCGCGCACCAAATCGGCCAAATTCTGCTCGCGCGTTATTTCGGGACCTGCCAAAAAAAACAGGGGCGAATCAAAGCGGTGTAACGCACGGTCTCCGACAGATCAAGCATTTCCCGCTCAGCGGTAAAGATCTTTCAATAAACCGCTTTGCTCGAGGCGATCGAGGAAATGCATATCGATAAACTGTTCTGGCTTCACATGCTTTGCCGCCGGAACCGTTTTGGCCAGATCGGCGAGCGCATTTCTCATCCCGACCATGTTGATGTAGGGCGCCTTCTCCAGGACTTTTCCGACGTAGAGATCATAAGCTTTTTGCAGCACGGCCGGATCTTCGATTTTAGTGTAGTTCGCAATGGATTTGAGCGCGAACTCTTTGTCGGTTCGAGCGCGGTGGATACCTCTCGCATACGCGCGCATAAACCCATCCACCGATTCCGGCTTTTTTCTCAAGATCCCCCCCTGTACGACCAGGGATGGATTGGGAAACGCCAAATCCAGATCCGTCACGCTGACGAGCTCTTTAAAGCCCATTTTCTCCACCGCAAAGAGCGTCGGGGGCGAAACCAGCCCGCCATCGATGGAACCGCCCTGCAGACCTCCCATGATCGAGCTCATGGCGCCCATTTGCAGAATGGTCACGTCCTTTTGCGGGTCGAGGTTGTGTTTTCGAAGAGCGAAGCGCGCGGCGATATCGGTGGCGGAACCAAACCGCGTGACACCGATCTTTTTCCCTTTGAGATCCTCGATCGTCTTGATCTCCGGCCTGACATAGATGGAAAAAATCAACTTGTTGGTTGTGTTCCCGATGATTTTGATGTCAGCGCCCTGAAGCGCTGCCGCCATGGCGGAGCTGCCGTTCAATGCGGCAACGTCGACTTCACCGGCCGTTACAACCTGCGCAAGTTGGCTGCCGCTCGGGATCAAGATGATCTGATCATCGAGCTTCTCTTGGGCGAAATAGCCGGCGTCGTGAGCGACCCAGATTCCCAGGTAAGATCCGCTGATGGAGCTGTAGCCGATGCGCATCCGCTCGGCGCCTGCGCACCATCCTGCCGTAAACAGGATTAAGACGAGTGAAACGAAAACGACCTTTTTCATAGATCTCATCCTCGCATTCTGCCAAACGTTCCCAATTCTAGGTTCCGGGTGAAAAGTTTTCGCTCGGTTTTGTTTTCGTTACGAGTACCAAATCGGCCGTTAGCTCTAAGGTATAGGATTTTTAAACAAACTTTTCCATGGTCAAAAAAGGGGGCAGGCTGCTTTCTCCCTGATTGCATCTGGCATACTGAATAGGCGTCAGGCACGAGGCAACAGGCAACACAGTCTGAAGCAACAGTTCAAATCGTTCAACCGCGTTGCTCCGTTCAAATCGTTATCCAGCTGAAGAGCGGTTCCCGTCGTGCCAACGGTTTCATCGCTTCGCTCCGTTGAAGGGTGTTCAATGTCTCAGCAAGGGTCGCGACATTATATCTCATTGGAAAATATTATGAGCGTAATCGCCCCATCGTCCTTCTGTGCGAACTCCGCCAGAGACTCGGGCGCTGCCCCACGCCGTCCGCCCGATCTTGATCAATACCCCCAGCGTGTTGCCACGTCCTTCACCCGATGATATTCCAGCGCCAAGTCATTGCGCTGTAGCAATTCCTTATAGGCTTCGCGGGCGAGATCCTGGGCGCAGACGCTTTCGATCGGCGGGACCTCGTAATTGAGCTCGCCGAGCTTTTCTTCTTCCTTCAACATGTCCTCGAAGCCGGTCGCCAGGCCGTCGACGGGAAAAGGCATTGCTTCCAGGTCGCGTGGAGTGCGATGAGGATTGTTTTCGACCACCCGTTCTTCCGGGTCGGACTGAGAAAACGCAGCCGCCTTTCCAGATTGATGATATAGTCGTAATTTTTCGGCATGTCGCGCACGAACCAGTAAGCGCGAATCATCGCCTTGAGAAAACTTTTGACCATCTCGGGCCTTTCCTCGAGGATCCGGCCAGTGGCCGCGATGATCCGCTCGGGCCGCCCTTCGGGGTATTGATCGGCGGGGCTGACGAGCACGTTGCAGCCCTCTATCTTTAAATCCTCGGCGTCCCAGGTCGGCACCGGCGCGCATTCGACTCTGCCGGTTCGAATGGCGTTCTTGAGCAGGTGGTGGGCGACGCCGATGCGCACCCATTCGACGTCGCGCTCCAGATCCAAACCCGCTTTCTTGAGCTGAATCTGGATCGCCCAATGGCGGATGCTGTTGAAGTCGCTGATGCCGATGCGCTTGCCCTTCAGATCGGCCAAAGATTTGATATGCGGCGGCGCCACCCAGACGTTGGTGTGCTGATTGCGCCAGCCAGCGATGATGTAGAGATCGGCGCCACGGGCGCGCTGGTAAAACACGGTGCGGGACTGGACGTCGAGCGCGATGTCGGCGGAATTCTCTTTCATCGCCTGGGAAATCGCCAGTTTCTCAAGGCCGAAAGGAACCATCGATTCGTGGGAG
>JBLMXG010000033.1:0-8294 GCA_050257635.1 Chloroflexota bacterium | reverse complement strand
TAGATAGAGACTGGGCAACGGTCGCAGAACAACAAGCAACCAACCCCCACAATAAAGCAACACCGGAAAACCTCGCCTATGTCATCTACACCTCCGGTTCCACTGGTCTCCCTAAAGGCGTCGAGGTTGTTCACCGGGGTATCTTACGGTTAGTGCTGAGCGTTCAATATGTTCAGTTGGATTCAACTAGAACTTTGATGCATCTGGCGCCAAACTCCTTCGATGCTTCGACATTTGAGTTATGGGGCGCGTTGTTACATGGAGCCAAATGCGTTCTCTTTCCTGGCAACGTCCCGAGAACCGCAGAATTGGGAAATCTTATTCGCCATCACTCTGTGACCACGTTGTGGCTCACTGCATCATTATTTAACACTATTATAGACGAGGACCCTACTGTTCTAGCAGGACTCACTCAATTGTTAATCGGCGGTGAAACACTGTCGCTATCCCACGTGAAAAATGCTCTTTCGCTGCTGCCACAAACGGAAATCATTAACGGTTACGGCCCTACTGAGTGCACGACCTTTGCTTGCTGCTATTCTATTCGCCGTGAACTTCTTAGTTCTATGATCTCGGTCCCGATCGGTAGACCCATTTCGAATACTCGGGTTTATATTTTGGACGGTCATTGGAGTCCGGTTCCAGTGGGAATTATCGGCGATTTGTATATCGGAGGAGACGGTCTCGCCCGCGGTTACCTCAATCGGCCGGATCTTACGGCGGAAAAGTTCATTCCTTACTCATGCAGCGACGAGCCAAGCGAACGGTTGTACAAAACCGGTGATTTGGCGCGCTATTTGCCCGACGGGCGCATCGAATTCATTGGGCGCAAAGACGACCAAGTAAAAATTCGTGGATTCCGAATTGAATTGGGCGAAATCGAGGCAGTTCTGAACCAACACCAAAAAGTCAAGCAGGCCGTCGTGCTAGCTCAAGCGGAACCGTCTGGCGAAAAGAATTTAGTTGCGTATGTCGTTAGCGGCGACGGTAAAGACGCCTTGTCCAACAGCGAGCTTCGCGAACTGCTCCGTTCGAAACTACCTGATTATATGGTTCCGCCGAGGGTTATATTTTTAGACGTTTTACCTGTAGGGCCGAATGGTAAACTAGATCGGCAAGCGCTGGCGGGAGTAAAGGAAGATCGGGTCGCGCAGAGCTGCCTAGTCGCTCCTGGAAATCAGGTTGAACGACAACTCGCTGTCATTTGGGAAACGCTTTTGGGTGTCGAGCCGATTGGTGTCCTAGACAACTTTTTCGATATAGGTGGGCATTCTTTGTTGGCTGTTCGCTTAATGAGTCGGATCGAAAACAGCTTCGGCAAAAAATTGTCCCTGGCCACGCTCTTTCGCTATCCCACTATCGAGCAATTGGCTAAATTCCTATGCGCAGAAACTCCGGAGGACCATTGTTACGACTCGCTAGTGGTGCTCCACTCCCAAGGCTCAAAGCCGCCATTCATTTGGATTCATGGCGAGGCGAGCGACCTGTCGCTACCGCGTGTTCTCGGCTCGGAACAACCTGTTTACGGGATTTTGCACCAAGCTCATGATGGAAGAGCTGCTCGCTATACGACGGTGGAACAAATTGCGGCTCATTACTTGGACGAAATCCGGAGTGTTCAACCGCACGGGCCTTACTTTTTGGGTGGTTATTGCTTTGGCGGCATGGTCGCCTTCGAGATGGCACAGCAGTTGATTGAGCGAAAGGAAAGGGTCGCTTTACTGATGTTGCTCGCACCTTCGACCCCTTCGATTGCAGATCGTCCGGCTCCGCTTCATTCTCGATCCGAACGTCATTTCGCCAGGGAAGTATTGCGGCATTGGGATAATATGGCTCGACTTCCAGCGCGCAAAAAGTTTGATTATTTAATTCGAAGAACAAGGAGTAAAGCCGGTGAATATGTCAGTAAGACATCCGCACCGCTTAGTTTGATTGCAAAAAAAGCCTTGTGCACCGCTTACCTAGCGGCTGGCAAGTCTTTACCTCCTTCATTACGGAGCCCCTATATTCTCGATATCTATCGGAAAGCAATTAAAAAATATCTTCCCAAAGTCTACGCCGGACACTTGATTATCTTTACGCCTCCAACCCAGACGGGAGCGCCGGGAAAATGGTTGGAATATACTGCGGGCAAGGTAGAGACTGTTATTGTACCTGGAGATCACACGTCTGTTCTTAAAGAAGAGAATGTTCAAGTCTGGGGACAATTGCTCAATAGTTTTCTGGAAAAGACACGAGCAGGCGTCAATGCCCCCAGCTGAGTTTTTGTCCATCTTAACATTCTCACGCTGGCTACGAGTATCGCTTACCTCCGAGGCGCGCTACCATCCTACTTTCCAGTTACTCCACGCTTGCCCGTGATCAATACGGGCTTCATAAATTCCGCCTGCGTTTCGTAATATCTAACCCTTCATATATTTTTAAATTCCTAATTGACTGCGAGCTTTTTTGAGGCCATTGGTGCCCAATCTGGTTCCAAGTCAATAGTATGCGTCGTGGCGAGCCAGCAATAACGCTTAGACAATCGTTCGAGGCCGTGCGCTTCAACACGACCCCCGCTCGTCGAGATTATGGAGCAGGTCAGTCGATACGGATGAAAGGGAATGCCATTAACGTTTACGAACAGTCGAATCTCACGAACAATCAACTACAAGTTTGGCTCGCGCAGAACCTAGTACCGGAGGCGCCCATCTACAACCTCGCGGTTGCACTGCACATCGAGGGCGAGATTGATCCGGACCATTTCTCTAGAGCTTTTCGCATCCTGGTTGATTCCAGCGATGCCCTGCGCACCGTTGTGGAGGAATACGACGGCATTCCGGTGCAGCGGATCTTGCCGCAAGCTCCCGCCATGATCGACTTCCACGATTTTTCCGAGGATCCGGAAGCCGAGGCGCGAGCGAGAAATCTGATGGCTGCTCGTTGTGAAATTCCCATCGATTGGCGCCGAACGGCTTACGACACTACATTGATCAAGATTGCGCCGAAGCATTTCGCTTGGTATCTCAACGTCCACCATATCGTTTGCGACGGTTGGTCATTCGAGGTGATTTATCGTCATATGGCTGACCTCTACCGCGCGTCAGTCGAAGGACGTTTGCCCGACCGGGTCGCCTTGCCGGCGTTTGCCGATTACCTGGACTATGAACGTGATTTTCGTTGCTCCTTGAGACACAAAAAAGCGCAAGCTTATTGGAGCCAAGCGCTCGCCCATGGCGGAGAGAGTGTCAACTTTTACGGCAAGCTCCCCTTGCGCGCGACCACAAGAGTTCGTCGAATTTCGCATGAGCTCGGAGCGGATCGCACGGCGAGACTTAAAAGTGCAGTTGCGGCGAGTACGGGGGCGTCCGAGTCGGCCGCTCTCTTTAACGTATTTGCCGCCGCGTTGGTCGGTTATCTCTATTGCTTAAATGCTGGCGACGATTATTGCATTGGCGTGCCGTTTCATAACCGGCGTTCCCACTCCGCTTTTAAAGAAACCATCGGGTTTTTTTCGGAGGTGTTGCCGGTGCGAGTGACTTTGGCCGAGGACGAGACACTCGCATCTCTCAGCAAGAAATTCGCCAGCGAAGTCCGCAAGGCGATGCGTTATGGGCAACATTCCGTGACCAACCCGGTTTTCAAACGACTTTACGATCTCACATTGAATTATCATGTGAGTGCCTTTTCCGACTTCGCGGGTATCCCCGCTCGTCCGGAGTGGCTCCACAACGGTCATGGCGATGAAAGCCTAGGTATCCACATACGTAATTTCGCTTCTTCAGACAGTCTTACCGTGGATTTCGACTTGCACGATGCGGTCTTCGATGAGCCCGATGGTGAGCGGGTCGTGGCTCATTTTATGCGGGTTGTGGATACTTTCCTCCAAGACCCGGAAAAACGCGTGCGCACCCTAAGCCTGACGTCGCAAGAAGAGGCGCGTCATCTGCTTTTACAGTGGCACGGGCAGCCAGAAGTGCCGTCTGACCAGCGGCCTGTCCACGAAATTTTCCAGCAACGCGCCACAGAAGGGCCCGATCAACCGGCAGTTCTAAGCGAGAGCGGCACCTTGACCTACGGCGAGCTAAACCGGCGCGCCAATTCCATCGCGACAATGCTTCTGGCCCGCGGGGTCGGACCGCAAGCTTTGGTTGTGATTTTCCTCACACGTTCACCGGAGCTGATCGCCGCTATACTCGGGGTGTTAAAGGCGGGTGCGGCTTATGTCCCGATCGATCCTCATTATTCGAGCGAGTGGCTCAAGTTCATCCTAGAAGACACGGGCGCAGCGGTGCTCCTGACGGAGCGGAAGCTGCTCGCCGAAATACCGGAGAACGCCGTCGAGGTCATTTGCCTCGATAATCCCGGCGTGGTTGGGGAGCCGGTGGACGAAAACGTTCGCGAGGTTGTTTCGGACGACGACCTCTCCTATGTGATTTATACTTCTGGTTCGGCCGGCACGCCGAAAGGGGTGGAGATCACCCATCGCGCGCTGGCGAACTTCGCGAGCGAAGCCGCGAGAATCTTTGAGCTCAAGCCGTCGGATCGCATTCTCCAGTTCGCCTCCATCAGCTTCGATACCTCTGCGGAGGAAATCTTTCCTTGCCTGATCAGCGGCGGGACGTTGGTCCTCTGCTGCGGCCCGGAGTGCATACCGGCCGATACATTTCTGGAGCAGTGCCGCACGTGGCAGATTACGGTGCTCGATTTGCCGACGGCCTACTGGCACGAGCTTACGGCCGGCCTATTTGCCGACCGGCTTACGGTTTGCGATCCGATCCGTCTGGTCATCATCGGCGGTGAAAGGGCAATACCCGAACGGTTGGCGCTGTGGCAGGCGTTTGTCGGTGGCAGGGCTCGCCTGCTCAACACCTATGGTCCGACCGAGGCTACCGTTGCCGCCACCGTCGCCGAACTGACGCACGCGCCCGCCGAGTGCGGCGTTGCGGCTGAAGTGTCGATCGGCCAGCCCATAGCAAACGTGCAGACGCTTGTTCTGGACCATAATCTCAACCCGGTGCCGGAGGGTGTTCCGGGAGAGCTGTATATCGGCGGGGTTGGACTCGCCCGCGCCTATGTAGGCCGGCCGGACTTGACCGCGGAGAAATTCATCCCGAATCCTTTCGATATTTACTCCGGCTCGCGGCTCTACCGAACGGGCGATATCGTGCGCCACTTCGATGACGGCAAGCTGGAATTCTTGCGGCGCAGCGACGACCAGATCAAGGTGCGCGGTTTTCGGGTTGAACTAGAAGGGATCGCGGCGGTGCTAAGACAGCACCCGTTGGTTCGGGACGCGGCCGTAGTGCAGGAGGGTGCGCCTAATTCGGGGCGGCTCGTCGCCTGCGTGGTGCCAGAAGGGGCCGCGGTATTAAACTTAAAAGACCTTCAAAGCTTTGTCAGGGCACGGTTACCCGAATACATGGTCCCGTCTGATCTGATCTCGCTGGAAGTACTGCCGTTGACACCGCGAGGAAAGCTCGATCGTCGCGCGCTTCTCCTTGCGCCGAGCTGTCAACCCAAAAATCTTGAGCCCCTCGTACCTCCGCAGACTCCCGTAGAAACAAGGATCGCGGATTTGTGGGGCGAGCTATTGTCACTCCAGGCTATTGGGCGGGATCAACACTTTTTCGAACTCGGCGGCCATTCGCTGCTTGCTGCACAAGCAATCTCGAGAATTCGTCGTGAATGGCAAGTGGATATTCCCCTGCGGGTGATTTTCGAAGCGCCGACGGTGGCTTCGTTAGCCGAACGCGTTGAACAAGCCTTGCGAGAGCGAAGCGTGCCGGCCGAGACAACGCCGGTGCCGTTGGCCGCCTACAACGGCGAGGTGCCCGCGTCAGACTCGCAGGCGCGCATTTGGTATATGGATCAATTCGCGCCGGAGAGTAGCGCTTACAATATTACGGCGGCTATTCGCTTCACGGGATCGCTCGATCGGCAGGCGCTGCAGCAAAGCATCGATCGGCTTGTCGAAAGGCATGAATCGCTCCGTACCACGGTTCGAAACATCGACGGTCTTCCGATGCAGGTCATCGGCTCGGCGACGCCAATGGCTTTGGTGGCTCTCGATTTGACTAATTCTCCGGAGGAAGGCCGAGTTGAGAAAGCCAAGGAAATTCTAAGGGAAGAGGGAAGGCGTCCGTTCGATCTCAGCGTCGGTCCACTCTTGCGGTTACTGCTCCTTCGTCTCAACGACGACGATCATGTCCTGCTCTTGATCATGCACCATCTGATCTCGGATCAATGGTCGCTCAATGTCATCGCGCGCGAAGTTAGCTCTCTCTACAACGGTTTTCGCAATGGTGATACCCCAGCGCTCGAGCCGTTGGCGGCCCAGTACGGCGACTTCGCTCTCTGGCAAAGCCATCGACTCACTCCGGACCGCTTGCGGCAGGGGCTTCGCTACTGGAAAAACCAGCTCGCCGGCGTCGAAGCATCCGCGTTTCCGAGCGACCGTCCCAACTCCCCGACGCAAACGTTTCGAGGCGCCTACCGGTCATTTAGCTTGCCGAATCAACTTCTCGAACGGCTGCGGGCGCTTGCGCTAGAGGAAAACGCAACTCTCTACATGGTATTCTTGGCCATCTTCAAGGCCCTTTTGTCGCGCTATTCGGATCGAGAGAACGTCGCGATCGGATCTCCGGTGACGAACCGCACGCAATCGGAATGGGAAGGGATCATCGGCACTTTTATCAATATTTTGGTTCTGCGCACCGATCTTTCCGGCAATCCATCACTGCGGCAAATTATCCAGCGTGTTCGCGACACCGTCCTTGGCGGATTCACCAACCAGGACGTGCCGTTTCAAAAGGTCGTTGAAGAACTTGTTCCCGGCCGCGATGGAGGCCGTACGCCGTTCGTTCAAGTGTTGTTTAATTTTCAGAGCACCCCGGTAGGCAAGGTCGATTTCGAAGGAATTTCGTGGGCACCCTTTGAAATCGATCAGTGGGCGGCGCAATTCGATGTGAGCGTCACCATCGACCCAGAAATCACGCGAAGAGCCTTCGTATCCTACAACACGGACCTCTACGAAGCGTCGACGATCGATAGAATCATCGGTCATTACGTGCGGCTGCTCGAAGCCGCGGCGCAAAACGCGGATCAGTCCTTGGCGGCAGCGTCGCTCTTATTGGTCGAGGAGCCAACGTCGCAGACGAAAGCGAGGGACGATCTAGAGCTGCCGATTCCTGAAAAGTGTGTCCATGAGTTGTTCGAGGCTCAAGCGCGCCGAATGCCCGACGCAATCGCGCTGGTGTACCAGGAGCAACGACTCACTTATAAAGAATTGAATGAGCGATCCAACCAGCTGGCTTACCGGCTGCGCGCTCTTGGTGCTGGCCCGGAACGATTGGTCGGAATCGTTCTCGATCGCTCACCGGAATTACTTATCGGCATCTTGGCTGTACTCAAAAGCGGCGCAGCCTATATTCCGGTGGACCCCGCCTATCCGGAGGAGCGGATCGCTTTTATCTGCCAGGACAGTTGCATGGCGGCCGTGCTGACACAGAAATCTTTGCTCGCTGCGCTGCCGAAGAAAAATTTGCCGGTTCTGTGTCTCGACGAGACGATTGCATCCGCCGGCACGACGGAAAATCTCGCCGTGCTGACCCGTTCCGACGAGCTGGCCTATGTGATTTATACGTCGGGCTCGACGGGCACCCCTAAAGGCGTCGAGATTAGCCATCGCGCGCTTACCAATTTTCTCTATTCCATGAAGCAGGCGCCGAGCCTCAACGCCGCAGATGTCCTTTTTTCCGTTACGACCATTTCTTTCGATATAGCGGCGCTCGAATTATTTCTGCCGCTGATCGTTGGGGCACGAGTGGTGATCGCCAGCCGTGAAGTGGCCGCCGATGGGGAACGGCTTGTCGCGGATCTGGCTTCCGGCGACGCGACCGTGATGCAGGCGACGCCGACCACATGGCGCATGATTATCGACGCAGGCTGGGAGTCAAAGACAAATTTTAAAATTATCTGCGGCGGTGAGCCTCTCCCCTTGGGTCTTGCGCAAGGATTGCTATCGCGGAGCGATTCGGTCTGGAATCTCTACGGGCCGACGGAAACTACGGTGTGGTCAGCGCTCTGGGCGGTCGAACCGGACTGCGAGCGAATTTCCATCGGTCGACCGATTCACAACACGCAAATTTTCGTTCTCGATAGCACGGGTTTGCCGGTGCCAGTCGGAGTCCCGGGCGAGCTTTACATTGGCGGCGAAGGTTTGGCGCGTGGGTATTTGAATCGGCCGGAGCTGACGGCGGAGAAGTTTGTGCCCAATCCTTTTGGGGCGCCGTCGTCGCGGCTCTATCGGACGG
>JBLMXG010000032.1:0-23956 GCA_050257635.1 Chloroflexota bacterium | reverse complement strand
GATAAACATTGCCATGGCGTTCTCCTTAAGCTTTTGATTCCTCCCTTCGAATACTGCGGACCGCTTCCGTCCGTCAAGGGACGCTTTTCATCGGGTTCCTGCTGCCGGAGTCCTACGGAGGAAATCCTGCCTGCAGCGAACCGCTCAAATGGCACGCGGCGCCGGGGATAGTAACCCGGCGCAGGGCCGCAGCGAGATCGACGAAGGATTATTTTCGCGGCGCGCCCGCAAATTCACTCTTGTCCTTGAGCCGGCGCACCAGCTCGTCGTAGGAGGCGTGGGAGATGACGCGGTTGAATTGCGAACGGTAGTTGTTGACCAGGCTGACGTTTTCAGCGACGACGTCGTACACTTTCCACTCGTTGCTAACCAAATGAACCTTGTAGTTGAGGGTGTATTCTTCGCCTTTGCTGGTTTGGATTTTGCTCCCTACGTCGGCGTAGGTGCCGTCGATGCGCTCGTTCGTGTAGGTGATTTTTTCGTCGGTATAGGATTCGATGATGTCGGCGTAGGCGCGCTCCAGCACTTCGGTGAATAGGTGCACGAACTCCTGCTGCTCCTGCGGCGTGCGCCGCCGCCAATTGGCGCCCAGAGCGCGTTTGGCCATCTCAGTGAAATCGAAACGGCCAAATAAAATTTGCCTTAATTGATCGCGCCGTTCTTTCACCTTTGCCGCCTGCTTCAAGCGCGGATCCTTTAGGACCAGGATCGCCTTGTCGACGGTCGCTTTGATCTGATCCGTCGGCAGACCCGCGTGAGCAGTGCCGGATAACAGTACCAAGGCCAACAGAAAAACAAATATCGCCTTTATTGTCAGCTTATTTTTGCGTTTCATCTTTCTTTCCGGGTGTGGATGTTACGTCGCCGCCAACGATTTTACCGATCAAATCGGGTATGTCCGGCGGTGACTCGGTTTCTCGAATCTTGCCGCCCGGCGGAATGATTTTATCCGAAGCGCCGGGCGTGATCAAAACAAATTTATCACCGATCAAGCCGCGGGCGCGGACCGATGCGATGGCATCTTCTTGCAGCTTCACGCCGTCGTGGAGCCGAAGCAACAAGCGGGCGCGGTCGTCATCCGACAGGCCCAAAGACTCCACCCGGCCGATCCTGACTCCGGCGATTTCCACTGGATCGCCGACTTTGAGTCCCGCCACGGTAGGGAAATCGGCGATCAGAGTATAGCCGCTGGCTCCAAAAACTTCGAGCTTACCGAGCCGTATCGCGAGATAGCCGAGGCAGGCGATCCCGACGAGGACGAACAGCCCGACAATGATTTCCGTGCGTGTGTGATTCACTGCTCGATCTCCTATAGCACCGTGATGGGTCCTTCGGTGTCGCCTTGAATAAACTGCCGGACCACCGGGTTTTGCGAGGCGAGAAACTCCTCCGTCGCGCCGACTTCTGTGATCGCGCCATCGGCGAGCATGGCGATTCGGTCGGAGATTCCGAAGACTTCCGGGATGTCATGGCTGACGACGACACCGGTGAATTTAAACGTTTCATGCATTTTGCGGATCAATTGATGGATGCTTTTTCCCAATAACGGATCCAGCCCGGTGGTCGGTTCGTCAAACAACATGATTTCCGGCTGGGTGACCAGGGCGCGGGCCAGACCGGCGCGCTTCTTCATGCCGCCGCTCACTTCGGCGGGGAGCTTGTAGCCGGCACCGGCCAAACCGACCTGGTCCAGGCTTTCGTTCACCTTGCGTTCGATCTCGGTTTCCGTGAGCCGGGTCTTCTCGCGCAGCGGGAAGGCGATGTTGTCATAGAGCGTCATCGAGTCGAGCAGCGCCGCGCTCTGGAAGAGCACGCCGAATTTGCGCCGCACGTCATTGAGCGCCGATGGGCGCAGCCTGGTGATGTCTTGATCGCCGACGAAGATGCTGCCCCGGTCGGGCAGCAACAGCGCGTTCAAATGTTTCAAGAGAACCGTTTTGCCGCTGCCGCTGCCGCCGATGATGGTGGTGATTTTCCCGGCCTCGAGTTCCAGGTTGACGCCTTTCAAAACCGCATGGCCGGCGAAGCTCTTGTGTAGGTCGACGACGCGAATCATGAGGCTAGAGCATGATCGAGGTCATGAAGTAGTTCCACATCAAGATCATGACGAAGCAGACCACAACCGACTCGGTGGTGGCCTGACCGACGCCGGTAGCCATGGGCGGCGCGTTAAATCCCTTGTAGCAGCAGATCCAGGTGATGATCAGACCGAAACTAACTGATTTTAAAAAACCGCTGTAAACGTCTTTAAACACGACGCTCAGCTCCATGCCGGAAAAGTAGCTGCCGGAGCTGACGCCGAGCAACTGAACGCCGACGACGTAGGCGCCATAAATCGCCACGACATCGAAGATTGCGGTAAGCAGGGGCATCGAGATCAAGCCGGCGATGATGCGCGGCGAGACTAAGTATTGGATCGGGTTGACGGCCATTGAATAGAGCGCGTCGATCTGCTCGGTGACTTTCATGCTGCTGATTTCCGCGGCCATGGCCGAGCCGGTCCGCCCCGTGACCATGAAGGCGGAAAGCACCGGGCCGAGCTCGCGCAAAATGCCCAGGGCAACCGCTGAGCCGAGAAAATTTTCCGCGTTGAATTTTCGCAGGCTGTAATAGCCCTGCAGCCCCATGACCATGCCGGTGAACACGCCAGAGAGGATCACCACCGACAGAGACTCGACGCCGATGGTGCGAATATGGTGGATGATCAAACGGATTCGGGTCGGCGGTCGGAGGGCCCACGCAAAGGCAGAGAGCAGGAACAAGAAAGTCCGCCCCATGCCGACCGTCTGCTCAAGAGTATAACGGCCGATTTGACCGATGAAAAAAGGCATATGTTGTTTTGGGATAAGCTGTGTTGCTAGAACCAGGCTATTACAGAATAGTCAGCTTTTTTCAAGATTCACGGGCCTATGGAACGAAAAAAATCCGGTCGCATCTTCGCTGTTTGCGGAGTTGCCGGCGACGGTAAATCGGCGAGAATATTTTATGATTTCTTCAAGTGAAACTCTGGATGCGCTTTTCGATGGGCGGCTCACCTTGCTACAGAGCCGCTCGGGCTATCGCTTTTCGCTCGACGCGCTGTTGTTGGCCTATTTTGTCACGGTTAAGCGGGGCGACCAAATCGTCGACCTAGGCACGGGAAACGGCGTGCTGGCTCTGATTCTGGCCTTCTTGCATCCATTGGCCAGTCTGACCGGCGTGGAGCTGCAATCCGCCATGGCCGATCGTGCCCGGCGCAACGTTGAATTAAACGGCCTCGATGAACGCATAAAAATCCTGCACGCCGACGTGCGCCGGATCGCGGATCGCATGAACGCGGCGAGTTTTGATGCGGCAGTATGCAACCCGCCCTACCGTAAGCCTAGCAGTGGCAGGATCAGCGCCAACGTCGAAAGGCAGGCCGCGCGTCATGAAACCCAAGGGGAATTGCACGATTTTCTCCGTGCCGCGGCCCATTTACTGCGCCACAAGGGACGCATGGCGCTCTGTTATCCAGCAGTTCGACTGAGCGATCTCATCACCGTGATGCGTCAAGTTCGCATCGAACCCAAGCGCCTGCGCATGGTTCACTCGTTTCGCCATGCCAAAGCCTCTCTGACCTTGGTCGAAGGGATCAAGGGTGGCCGGGCCGGATTGGCGGTGGCATCGCCGTTGATTATTTATCGGCAGAACGACGTCTATGACGACGAAGTCGCAGCCATGATCGCTGGTGCGCAAGCATGAGCGCCCGGCTCTCGATCTTGAGTTGGAGTTGAGCGGAAATTGCAAATTTCTCGCTCAACGCTTGGACTGGCGGCGCGAGTAACTTTTCAGCAGCCGTTTAAACGCCGCGCGGATTTCCGGGTCGGCGATCGAATTCAAGAATTCCTCGTTTAAAGGGACTTCCGCGACTGCGGCCGCGGCCTGTTCTCCCGGCTCCAGAGATGCTTCGGGCACATCGATACGCCCCGCCATAAAGAAGATATTTTTGACGATCTCGCCCTTGAGGCGATGATTGAGCTTGTCGGCAATCATGTCTTTCATGAATTGCAGCTGTTGCATCCACACCGGGCTCGAAACTTTAACGAAGAGAGTGCCGTTACGAATTTTTTCCGGCTGGGCGTTGCGTGCGATGACAACGCCGACGACATCGTTCCAAATCGGCCAGACTGAGTATTCGTCCAGCCGCGCGGCTAGATCCAAGCGCTTGAGCGACTGGTCAAGGACCGAGCCCAGAGTTTCAATCGGTAAGCTTTTTTTAGCCATTGGGTCCGCATCAGAGAAGTTAACAGATATGCTATAATGACTCTAGGGCTTGGTCAGGTGGTTTTTTGAGGTCGACTAAGGTCTCGAAAACCAGTGAAAAACCACGACAAATTGTCCACCTGAAAATTATTATTGACAAAATTCGTGTTTGTTTTTAAAAATACAAAATCTAGTGCATTTCTGATTGACCCACACCATATATTGGGAGATCCAAAAGGGGAAGGAGACAAAGAACGATGGCGACGGGTACTTCGCAGGCGACGGATCTGGGTGCTTCTCAAGGGGTGGCACAGGCAAAAACAGGACTGAGAATTGGGCGTTATTTCACCCGCGCCGGGATCAGCCCTTATGATGAAATAGACTGGGAGCTGCGCAACGCGTCAATCACGAATGAAAAGGGCAAGGTCGTTTTCGAACAGACCAGCGTCGAAATTCCCAAGGCTTGGTCCCTGATGGCCACCCAGGTGGTGGTATCGAAATATTTTCGCGGCCCGCTCGGCACACCCCAGAGAGAGCATAGCGTGCGCCAAATGATCAGCCGGGTCGTGGATACGATCACCCATTGGGGGCGCAAAGACCATTATTTCGCCAGCGAGGAGGATGCCCAAGCTTTCTCCGACGAGTTGACCCATATCTTGCTCCATCAGAAAGCCTGCTTTAACAGCCCGGTGTGGTTTAACTGCGGCATCGAGGAAAAACCGCAGTGCTCGGCATGCTTTATTCTTTCGGTGGAAGACACCATGGATTCGATCCTCGATTGGTATCGCAAGGAAGGCGTTATCTTCAAAGGCGGCTCGGGCTCGGGCGTCAATCTTTCGAAAATTCGCTCTTCCAAGGAGCAGCTGGCAGGCGGCGGCACGGCGTCTGGCCCGGTTTCCTTCATGAAGGCGGCGGATGCCTCGGCGGGCGTGATTAAATCCGGCGGCAAGACGCGGCGCGCGGCGAAGATGGTCGTTTTGGACATCGATCATCCCGACATTGAAGAGTTCATCAAGTGCAAAGTCGAAGAAGAAAAGAAGGCCTGGGCGCTGATCGAAGCGGGCTACGATTCGAGCCTCGACGGTCCGGCCTACGGCAGCGTATTTTTCCAAAACGCCAATAATTCCGTCCGGGTCACCGACGAGTTTATGCGCACCGTCCAGGAAGACCGCGACTGGCAAACCAAGTACGTCACCACTGGCCAGCCGTGCGAAACCTTCAAGGCGCGCGATCTTTTGCGCATGATCGCCGAGAGCACTTATTTCTGCGGCGATCCCGGCATGCAATACGACACCACGATCAACGACTGGCACACCTGCTCGAACACGGCGCGCATCAATGCTTCCAATCCTTGCTCGGAGTACATGCACCTGGACAACTCGGCCTGCAACCTGGCGTCGCTCAATTTGCTCAAGTATCTGCGCGAGGACGGCGTCTTCGACACCGAGGCATTTTGCCGCGCCGTCGATATCGTGATTCTGGCGCAGGATATTCTCGTTGACAACTCGTCCTATCCAACCCCTGAGATCGCCGCCAATGCTCACGCCTTCCGTGAGCTCGGCATGGGTTATGCCAATCTCGGCGCGCTGTTGATGTCGCTCGGCTTGCCTTACGATTCCGACGCCGGCCGGGCCTATGCCGCGGCGGTGACCGCGTTGATGTCCGGTGAGGCCTACCTGCAATCGAGCCGAGTTGCGGCGGCCACCGGCGCTTTTGAGGGTTTTGAGATCAATCGCCAACCGATGCTGCGCGTGCTCAACAAGCACCGCTCCCACGCTTACAAGATTTCGCCGTCCCATGTGCCGCTCGAATTGCTTACGGCGGCGCGCGAAGTCTGGGACCTCAATTGCGCCGAGGTGGAAAAGCAAGGCGTGAAAAACTCACAAATTTCTGTTTTGGCGCCCACTGGAACCATCGCTTTCATGATGGACTGCGACACCACCGGCGTGGAGCCCGATATCGCGCTGATCAAATACAAGAAGCTGGTTGGCGGCGGTATGTTAAAGATCATCAACGGCACCGTGCCGCGCGCGCTGAAACGCTTGGGCTACGACGTTAAGCAAAGCCAGGAAATCGTCGAGTATATTGAAGAGAACGGTACCATCGAAGGGGCGCCTCATGTCAGGGACGAAGACTTGGCGGTTTTCGATTGCGCCTTTAAGGCGGAAAAGGGGAGCCGGACGATCCATTATATGGGGCACGTGAAAATGATGGGCGCTGTGCAGCCGTTTATATCCGGCGCGATCTCGAAGACGATCAATATGCCCAACGACGCCACGGTGGAAGACATCATGCATGCCTATATGGAGTCGTGGAAGCTCGGGCTGAAAGCGATCGCGATCTACCGCGACGGCTCCAAGCGCACACAGCCGCTCAATACGTCGAAGGACAAAGAAGAACAAAAGACGGCCGCCGCCGAGAGCAAGGAAGCGCGCCCGTTGCGGCGCAGGCTTCCCGACGAGCGGCGCTCGATCACACACAAATTCGATATCGCCGGCCATGAGGGTTATATCACCGCCGGAATTTACGAAGATGGCCAGCCGGGGGAAATTTTCATCAAGATGTCGAAAGAGGGCTCGACGATCTCCGGGCTGATGGATTCTTTTGCGACGGCGATTTCCATGGCGCTGCAATATGGCGTGCCGCTGCGCGTGCTGGTCGACAAGTTCAGCCACATGCGTTTCGAGCCCTCGGGTTTTACCAAGAATCCCGACATTCCGATGGCGAAGTCGATCATGGATTATATTTTCCGCTGGCTCGCTACCAAGTTTCTCGACAGCGATGCCCAGCAGGAAGTCGGCATTGTCAAGCAGGAGGCCGTAGAAGAAGCTCCGTCGAAAAAAGTCGTGTCGATCGCTACGGCCCACGCCGCGCCGCGCGGCGGCGCGCCGGTGGTGACCAGCATCAGCAGCGTGACGAGCCTCTACCAGCAGGATGCGCCGCCCTGTCCGGACTGCGGCGCGATCATGATCCGCAGCGGCGCCTGCTACAAATGCATGAACTGCGGTGCGGTGAGCGGCTGCTCATAAGCTTGTAAGGAGTAAATGGCGGAATGGAGTATGGGAGAATTGTTCTCCCATACTCCATTCCGCCAGCTATTTTTTTTCCAGGTGAAGGATGCCTTTCTGAGTGTCGATATCCATCCGGAAATTACTCAGAAAGTTCAATCCCAAAAGGCCGGCGACCTGGGGATCGGGGATCGCATCGTGAACCGCCGCGGTTAGATCGCGAATCTCCATGCCGCCGACAGTGACCGAGTCTAAATGGGTTACCGGCGCCTGAATCAAGCCGTTGGCGGTTTGAAAGGGCAAGGTTTTGGCGTTTGGGCCGAGATCGATTGACAGGTCGCGTGCCAGCGCATTTGAGATCAAGGTGTAGCTGGAGCCGGTATCGACGACGAATTTTGCCGACCGCTTATTATTCAACGTCGCTTGAATAATCACCACTTGGCCGTGTCTTTCAATGGGCACCGACGCTTGGCGCGGCGGCGCCTTGATCTCGGCTTCGGCAGCCCGGGGGCTCTCGGGCGCCTGCCTCCGGTCGACCTTGCCGCGTTGCTTGGGTGGGACGTTGTACAGATTGTCGGTGATGTGGAGCACGCCGTTCTCATCGACCCAGCGGTAATATTCCACCGCCTCAACCGGTGTCAGGGTGAGATAGAAGAGGAAAAGAAGCGGAATGCAAGCTTCGCGACGTTTCACGGTCCAATTAATTTACCATTTTTGCCGATTCGACGGAACCGAGCTGATGCAACGAAATTCAGGTCCGGTGGAGCGCCTTTTGCGGCTCAGGCGTTGCTGCTTGGCGATACGGCTGCTTTACATCGCGAAAACAGTGTGGTAGAAAACCTACAACTAAAAAGGAAAGAGAGAAAAAAAGAGCGGAGACTATGGAGATTACTGGACCGCAGAAACAACAGATGATCGAGCAGTTCAGAGTTCATCCGACGGACACCGGCTCTCCAGAAGTGCAAGTTGCGCTGCTCAGTCAGCGCATAGACCATCTTACCGAGCACTTCAAGATCCATGTTAAGGATCACCACTCGCGTCGCGGTTTGCTGAAGCTAGTTGGGCAAAGAAGAAGGCTTTTGGACTATCTTCGAAATTGCGACCTCGCGAGGTACCAGCACCTGATCCAGAGGCTTGGAATACGCAAATAGCGATTCCAACCCCGTTGCCCGCCGCAGTTATTACGCCTCCGTCCGATAGATCTTCCGCCAGAGGATTCTTCTATGGTTAAAAAGGTTGAATTGGAATTTCACGGCCGACCCTTATCTATCGAAGTGGGTCGATTGGCCAAACAGGCGGATGGCGCGGCGCTCGTCAGCTATGGAGAAACCGTGGTGCTGGTGACGGCGGTAGCCGCCAAAGATCTTAAACTAGACACCGATTTCTTCCCGCTCACGGTCGATTATCAAGAAAAAACCTTTGCCGCCGGTAAAATTCCCGGCGGTTTTTTTAAGCGCGAAGGCCGTCCGTCCGAGAAAGAGATTTTGACCTGCCGGCTGATTGACCGCTCGATCCGTCCGCTTTTTTCCGAGGGGCTGCGCTGCGAAACCCAAATCATCGCCACCGTACTCTCCGCCGACCGCGAGAATGATCCCGATGTGATCGCGATGTTGGGCACTTCCGTCGCCCTGCATGTCTCGGACATCCCCTTCAACGGCCCGTTAGCCGGCGTTCGCATCGGTCGTTCTCATGGCCAATGGTTGATCAATCCGACCCAGAGCGAGCTTGACGAAAGCGATATGGATATCTTTCTGTCCGGCAGCAAGGATGCCATCGTCATGGTCGAAGGCGGCGCCCAGGTGGTTCCCGAAAAAGAGATTCTGGAAGCCTTGTTTGCCGGTCACGAAGCGATTCGGCCGCTGCTGCAGATTCAAGAAGAGATTCGTCGGGAAATCGGCAAACCGAAACGGGAGGTGCCGCTCGCGCAGCTCGATCACAATATCGTCCGGCGCGTCGAAGATCTGGCTCAGGCCAAACTCAAACAGGCCCTCGAAATTCCAGAAAAGCTGGAGCGCTACAAACGCATTGCCGAAGTTAAAAGCGAAGTTGTGCCGCAAGCTTTGGCGGAGTTTCCCGACAAGCAAAAGGACATCAAGGGCGCCTTCGAAGAGCTCAAACGCAATGTCTTTCGCGGTCTGGTGATCCATCAAGAGCGGCGCATCGACGGCCGCGGCTTGAAGGACATCCGGCCAATCACTTGCGAAGTCGAAGTATTGCCGCGCACCCATGGTTCGGCCCTGTTTACCCGCGGCGAGACCCAGGCGCTGGTGGTGACCACTTTGGGGACGACCTCCGATGAGCAGCGTGTCGACGCCTTGATCGGCGAGCATTTCAAAAAATTCATGCTGCATTACAATTTCCCGCCGTTCAGTGTGGGCGAGGTCAAGTTTCTGCGCGGCCCGGGGCGGCGCGAGATCGGCCATGGCAACCTCGCCGAGCGCGCGCTCGTGCCTGTGCTTCCCCCTGAAGAAAGCTTTCCCTACACGGTCCGAATCGTCTCGGAGGTTTTAGAGTCCAACGGCTCGACCTCCATGGCCACGGTGTGCGGCGGCTCGCTTTCATTGATGGACGCCGGCGTGCCGGTGTCCGCGCCGGTGGCGGGGATCGCCATGGGCCTGATCAAGGAAGGCGAGCACGTGCGCGTGCTTTCCGATATTCTCGGCGACGAAGATCACCTGGGCGATATGGATTTCAAGGTCGCGGGCACGGCCGAAGGGGTTACCTCGCTACAGATGGATATTAAGATCAGCGGCGTAAACCGCGAGATCATGGACCAGGCGCTGCACCAGGCCAGGGACGGCCGATTGCACATTCTCGGCATCATGAACTCGACTTTGCCCGAGGCGCGGACCAACGTTTCCGGCCATGCGCCGCGGATCATCACTTTGAAAGTCAAGCCCGATAAAATCCGTGAGATCATCGGCCCGGGCGGCAAAGTGATCCGCGGCATCATCGAAGCTACCGGCGTCAAGATCGATGTCGAGGACGACGGCACTGTGCGCATCGCTTCGGTGGACGAAGAGGCTTCTAAAAAAGCCGTGGAAATGGTCCAACGGATAGCCGCTGAAGCCGAGGTTGGAAAGATCTATAAAGGCACCGTGCGCAAGATCGTCGAATTCGGTGCCTTCGTGGAAATTCTCCCCGGCACCGACGGCCTGGTGCATATTTCTCAACTCGCGCCCGAGCGCGTGCGTAAAGTGAGCGACGTGCTCAAAGAGGGCGACGAGGTGATGGTCAAAGTTCTGGAGATCGATCGGCAGGGGAAGATCCGGCTGAGCCGCAAGGAAGCTTTGGAAGAGAGCGGCGGCGTGTCCTAGCTGCGTCCCATGGCCTGAGTGATTATCGATGTTTGCTAAGACCGTGCTCGACAACGGCATCCGCGTGGTGTCCCATGAAATGCCGGATCATCGGTCGGTGAGTCTCGGCATCTGGGTCGAGAACGGTTCCCGCCACGAGAGCGAATCTGAAAACGGCATCTCCCACTTTATCGAACACCTGCTTTTCAAAGGCACCGAGCGGCGCAGCGCGACGCAGATTGCCGAGGAGATGGACGCGGTGGGCGGCGTCCTCAATGCCTTTACCTCGAAAGAGCAGACCTGTTACTACGCCAAGGTGCTCGACGAAAATCTCCCCTTGGCCATCGACTTGCTGACCGATATTTTCCTCCATTCAAGCTTCGATGCCGACGAGATCGAGCGGGAGCGGTCGGTGATTTTACAGGAGATATCTCAGGCCGAAGACACGCCGGACGATTACGTGCACGATCTCTTCAATTCAGATTTTTTTAAAGATCATCCGATCGGTCGTCCGATTTGCGGGCGGGAAGAGACCGTCTCGGCATTCCGGCGCCAAGACATCGTCGAGTTTTTCAGGGCGCGCTACCGCCCCCGCCGGGTGGTGGTATCCGCGGCCGGGAATCTCCGCCACGCCGGGCTGATCGAAGAGATGACCGCGCGTTTAGGCGCGGCCGCGGGTGGCGCCGACGCGGACGACGGCTCGTTCGTACGGGGGGAAATCCCGCCCCGGATGGCGAGCGGCGTTTATCCCCATGCCAAGTCTCTGGAGCAGGTGCATCTTTGCTTAGGCATGGCCGGCGTTCATCAGGCCCATCCCAAGCGCTACGCTGCCTATGTGCTCAACACGCTGCTTGGCGGCGGCATGAGTTCGCGCCTGTTTCAAGAGATCCGCGAGAAGCGCGGCAAGGCCTATTCGGTTTACTCGTTTTCATCTTCCTACAAAGACGTCGGCTATCTGGGTGTGTACGCCGGCACCAGCCTCGAAGATACCGAAGAGGTGGTCGAGCTGATCGTTAAAGAATTGAAAAAATTGACCGCCGACGGGATCGGTGATGACGAGCTCAAGCGCACCCAGGGTCAGTTGGTCGGCAGCATGATGCTAGGCTTGGAGTCCAGCGACTCCTGGATGAGCCATATCGCGCGCAACGAGATTTATTTCGGCAAGACGATGGGCACCGATGAGATTTGCCAGCGCATTCGCGCGGTGACGCGCGACGATGTCGTCGAGCTCGCCGATGCGCTCTTCCGCGCCGACGGCATGACGTTAACGCTGCTCGGCGATTTCGGCGAGAGCTCGCAAATCAAAAATCTCAAGCTGAGTCACTAAGCCGCCGTTTCGATCACGCGGGACGATTCCGGTGGAACAAGTTCGCATTGAAATCAAACGCGTGCGGCCGGACCGGACGCTAGCGGCGCTGCCGGTTTATATGACCGAGGGTGCGGCGGGCATGGACATCGGTGCCGCCATTGAAACTGCCGTCACGCTCGCGCCGCTGGAACGGGGCTTAATTCCCACCGGTATCGCGATCGCCCTGCCGGTGGGCTTCGAAGCGCAAATCCGTCCGCGCAGCGGCGCGGCGCTGAAGCAGGGACTCACTCTGGTCAACAGCCCCGGGACGATCGATTCGGACTACCGCGGCGAAATCCAGGTGATCGCCATCAACCTGGGCGCCGAGCCGATCGTCATTGAGCCCGGCCAGCGCATTGCCCAGATGGTGCTGCAACGAGTGGTCCGAGCGGAGTGGCATGAGGTGGACCAACTGCCGCCATCGGCGCGCCACGACGGCGGTTTTGGCCATACGGATGAGAAACGTAAGGAGTAGGGGCGATTCATCAATCGCCCCTACTAGAATTTTATGATATCCCGTTATACCCGGCCAGAGATGGGCCGCATTTGGTCGGAAGAGAATGGCTTTCAGAAGTGGCTGGACGTCGAAATCCTCGCCGCCGAAGGACTGGCGCGTCTCGGCAAGGTGCCCAAGACCGCGGTCGCACGCATCCGCAAGAAGGCGCGCTTCAACGTGAAACGCATCCGGGAGATCGAAGCGGAAGTGAAGCATGAGATCATCGCATTCTTGAGCTCGGTGGCGGAATCGATCGGCGATGACGCACGCTATCTGCACGTCGGCATGACTTCGTCCGATGTCATGGACACCGCCCTGGCGATTCAGTTCAAAGAGGCCTCGGCGATTCTTTCGCGGGATATCAAGGATTTGATGCAGGTGCTGCGCCGCCAGGCGCGCAAGTACAAGTGGACGGTGATGATCGGCCGCACCCACGGCGTACACGCCGAGCCGATCACTTTCGGGCTCAAGCTGGCGCTCTGGTATCAGGAGATGGCGCGCAATCTCTCCCGTTTCGACAAAGCGGTCGAGGATATCTGCGTCGGGCAGATTTCCGGCGCGGTCGGGACCTTCGCGCAGATCTCGCCGAGAGTCGAAGCGTACGTCTGCCGGAAAAGCGGTCTCAAACCCGCTCCGGTGTCCAATCAGATCATTCAACGTGACCGCCACGCCTACTACTTCGCGACCCTGGCGATCATCGCCAGCTCGCTGGAAAAGTTCGCCGTCGAGATTCGCCACTTGCAGCGCACCGAGGTGCAGGAAGCCGAAGAGCCGTTTACCCAGGGCCAAAAAGGGTCATCGGCGATGCCCCATAAACGCAACCCGATCTTGTCGGAAAACGTCTCGGGGATGGCGCGGCTGATGCGCTCCTACGCGGTGGCGGCGATGGAGAATGTGCCGCTCTGGCATGAGCGCGACATCAGCCATTCCGCCGTGGAGCGGGTGATCGCACCGGATGCCACCATCGCGCTCGACTTCATGCTCCGGCGCATGACCTACGTGCTCGGCAACCTCTGCGTCTATCCGGAAAACATGCAGCGCAACTTGGCCAAGAGCGGCGGCACGGTTTTTTCTGAAAAAGTTCTACTCGCTTTGGTTGACAAAGGGGTCGCGCGCGACGCCGCCTACCGCATGGTGCAGCGCCACGCCTTGAAGGTTGGCAAGGAAGGCGGCGACTTGAAGCGCGAGCTGCTTGCGGACGCCGAAATTCGACGCTATTTATCCGCTCAGGAGATCGAAGCGGTGTGGGGCGTCAAGCACCATCTGGTGAATGTCGATTTTATTTTCCGCCGAGTGTTTCATTAATGCGTCATCGCCGAGAGTTTAGGTTCTATGCGCGTTAAAATTTTCGTCTCGCTCAAAAAGGGCGTTCTCGATCCGCAGGGCAAAGCCATCGAGCACTCGTTACAGACGCTCGGCTACGCCGAAGTGCACGATGTCCGGGTCGGCAAGTATCTCGATCTTGACGTCGATGCGCCGTCGCCGGCGGCCGCCGAGGTTCGCATCCGTGAATTCTGTGATAAACTACTCGCGAATCCCGTCATTGAAGATTACCGGTTTGAGATCAGTGTTGAGTAGCGAGGTCTGGGGACTGAGCGAGAAGTTTTGTGATTCGGGGATGGGAACTCTCTTTATTCTGCACCCGGCGCTCTGGCCTCAGCACTTATAACTACCATGCGTTGGGGTGTCATTACATTTCCGGGTTCCTGCGACGACCACGACGTCATCGATGCGCTCAAATCCGAGCTCGGTCAGAACGTCAAGTCGCTCTGGCATAAAGACGAGCTGGCTGGCAACTTCGATTGCATCGTTTTGCCGGGAGGATTCTCCTACGGCGATTATCTGCGCTGCGGCGCGATGGCGCGCTTTTCGCCGATCATGCGCGGCGTGGTGAAATTCGCCCAGCAGGGTGGGCTGGTGCTCGGCGTCTGCAACGGTTTCCAAATCCTCTGCGAATCCGGTTTGTTGCCCGGCGCGCTAGTGCGCAACGCCGGCCTAAAGTTTGTCTGCCAAGAAGTTCATTTGCGCGTGGAAGAAACCGACACGCCGTTTACCGCCGGTTTAAAAAAGGGCCAGCTGCTCAAGATGCCGGTCAAACATGGCGAAGGCTGCTACTATGCCGACGCGTCGACCCTGGAGCGCTTGCGCCGAAACCGCCAAGTCCTACTCCGCTACGTCGATGCCAAGGGCAAACCGACGCCAGCCGCAAATCCCAACGGCTCGCTGGAAAATATTGCCGGTATCTGCAACGAAGGGCGCAACGTTTTCGGCCTCATGCCGCACCCGGAAGACGCCTGCAGCAAACTTCTCGGCCGCGAAGACGGGGCGAAGATTTTTACTGCGATCGCGGCGGCCTGCGCGCAAAGGGCGGCTGCCCATGCCTGATGCGCTGCCGGACGAATTTAACCAGCCGGCGGTGACGCCCGAGATGGTCGCCAGCCACGGCATCACGCCTGAAGAATACCAAACGATCGTCAAGATGCTCGGCCGGGAACCCAACTACACCGAGCTCGGCGTGTTCTCCGTTATGTGGTCCGAACACTGCAGCTACAAGAGCTCGCGCCACTACCTCAGGAATTTGCCGACCGAAGGGCCCTACGTGCTTCAAGGGCCCGGCGAGAACGCGGGCGTGGTCGATATCGGCAACGCGCTCGCGGTGGCGTTTAAAATGGAAAGCCACAACCATCCGTCGTTCATCGAGCCTTATCAAGGCGCAGCCACCGGCGTGGGCGGCATACTGCGCGATATCTTCACCATGGGCGCGCGGCCGGTCGCTTCGCTCAATTCGCTGCGCTTCGGTAGCATCGACCATCCGCGCACGCGCTATCTGGTCTCCGGCGTGGTTGCCGGCATCGGAAGCTACGGCAACTGCATCGGCGTGCCCACCGTCGGCGGCGAGTGCTATTTCGACGAGTGCTACAACTCCAATATTCTAGTCAACGCCTTTACTCTCGGTATCGTCAAGAAAAAACAGATTTTCACCGGCGTCGCCAAGGGGATCGGTAATCCAGTCCTTTATGTCGGGTCGAAAACCGGCCGCGACGGCATCCACGGCGCCACCATGGCGTCGGAGTCTTTTTCCGAAGAGAAAGAGCAGCGCCGTCCGACCGTGCAAGTGGGCGATCCGTTCACCGAAAAGCTGCTGCTCGAAGCCTGCCTGGAGCTGATGGAAAAAGATTTCATCGTCGGAATTCAGGACATGGGCGCCGCCGGACTTACCAGTTCGTCGGCGGAAATGGCCGGGCGTGGCGGCTGCGGCGTCGAGTTGAACCTGTCCGCCGTGCCACTGCGCGAGAGCGGTATGACGCCCTACGAAATTCTCCTCTCGGAGTCCCAGGAGCGCATGCTGCTCGTGGCCAGGCAAGGGACCGAAGCCGAGATTATCAAAATCTTCGACAAGTGGGATCTCGACGCGGTGGTGGTCGGCCGGGTCACCGACGACCAGCAGTTCCGTGCCCTGTGGCAGGGCGCCGAAGTGGCGCGCATACCGATTCGCGCGCTGACCAAAGACGCGCCCGCCTACCAGCGGCCCGCGGCGCGTCCCGAGTATCAGGATCGGGTGCAACAATTGGAGCTCGCGGCGGTGAAGGAGCCGAAAGACTTCGGCGCCGCCCTCAAGCAATTGTTGGCTTCGCCTAACATCGCCTCGAAAGAGTGGATCTACCGGCAGTACGATCAATTCGTGCGCACCAACACCCTGATCGCGTCCGGCGCCGATGCTGCGGTGATCCGGGTGAAGGGGACAAAAAAAGGACTGGCGCTCACCGTCGACGGCAACAGCCGGTACTGTTATTTGGATCCGTATATCGGCGGCCTGATAGCGGTGGCCGAAGCGGCGCGCAATCTCGCTTGCGTCGGCGCCCGGCCGATCGGCTTGACCGATTGTTTGAATTTCGGCAGCCCGGAAAATCCCGCCGTCATGTGGCAATTTGGCGAGGTCATTCAAGGTATGCGCGACGCCTGCCTGGCGCTCAACGTCCCGGTTGTGAGCGGCAACGTGAGTTTCTATAATGAAACTGACGACACTCCTATTTATCCCACGCCCAGCGTCGGCATGGTCGGCATCCTCGAAAAAGTCGAACGCGCGGTGACCTCGTGGTTTAAAACCACCGGCGATGTGGTGGTGCTGCTTGGGCGCACGCGCGAGGAGCTGGGCGGCAGCGAATATTTGAAGTGCGTCCATGGTATGACCTGCGGCACACCGCCGTGGATCGATCTGAAGGTGGAGCGCGCGGTGCAGCAATGTTGTATCGAAGCTATCGATCAAGAGCTGCTCTGCTCGGCCCACGATGTTTCCGACGGCGGCCTGGCGGTGGCCCTGGCCGAGTGTTGCGTCGCGGGTCCGGACAGGGCGTTGGGCGTGCGGATCGAGAGCCGGGAAATGATCCGCAGCGACGCGGCGTTGTTCAGCGAGTCGCAGTCGCGCATCGTGGTTTCTTTGAAGGAACCGGTCCTGGACCGCCTGAAGGAGATCGCGGCCCGGCACAACGCTCCGATGCAGGTTGTCGGCACGGTGGGCGGAACCCGCTTTGTGATTCAGTCGTTGCTGCAGTTGCCGGTGGATGAGCTGAAATCGATCTGGGCGAACGGTCTCACGTCGAGACTCGAATAGCTCCGCGTCAAGGCTCCATTGCTCAAGGCGAGATGCGGGCGAAAGTGATTTGAGCATGCCGGATAAATTTCACGAAGAGTGCGCGGTGATGGGCGTCTACGGCCACCCTGAGGCGGCCAACATGGTCTACCTGGGGCTCTACGCACTGCAACATCGCGGCCAGGAATCCTGCGGCATAGTTTCTTCGGATGGCAAGGGGCTGATTTCCCATCGGCAGATGGGGCTGGTGGCCGACGCGTTCAAGGAAGACGTGATCAAACGGCTCGAAGGCGCCAGCGCCATCGGCCACAACCGTTATTCCACTCAGGGCCAAAGCCATCTCAAGAATGCCCAGCCTTTCGTCGTCGAATATTCCCAAGGGCCGATCGCGATCTCGCACAACGGCAACCTGGTCAACGGCACGCTGCTGCGCGAAGAGCTGGAGCGCTCCGGTTCGATCTTTCAATCGACCAGCGACACCGAGGTAATCATTCACCTGATCGCGACTTCGAAAGAGTCGACGCTGATGGGGCGGCTCGTCGAAGCTTTGAGCCGGGTGCGCGGGGCTTATTCGCTCCTGTTTCTCACCCTGGACAAGATGATCGCGGCGCGCGATCCTTACGGTTTTCGGCCGCTGGTCCTGGGCCGGTTCGCCGCGGGGAAAAACCGCGGCGCCTATGTCATAGCCTCCGAGACCTGCGCCCTGGACTTGATCGAAGCGGAATACATTCGCGACGTCGAGCCCGGCGAACTTCTGACCATCGGTCCCGATCAACGTCTGGAGTCGCTCAAACCATTTCCGCCGGCGCCCCACGCCAAGTGTATTTTCGAGTATATCTATTTTGCCCGACCCGACAGCAAGCTATTCGGTCATAACGTCTATCAAGTCCGCAAAGCGCTTGGCCGCCAGCTGGCGCGGGAGAGCGGCGTGCCGGCGGATCTGGTGACGCCGGTTCCGGACTCCGGCGTGCCGGCGGCGATCGGCTACGCCGAGGAGGCGAAGATTCCGCTCGAATTTGGCCTGATCCGCAACCACTACGTCGGACGCACTTTCATCGAGCCGCAGCAGACTATTCGCAATTTCGGCGTTAAGATCAAGCTCAATGCCCAGCGCGATGTCTTGGACGGCAAGCGCGTGGTGGTGGTCGACGACTCCATTGTGCGCGGCACGACCAGCCGCAAGATCATCCGCATGCTGCGTGACGCCGGCGCCAAGGAAGTGCACATGCGCATCAGCTCGCCGGCAACCATCAGTCCGTGCTACTACGGCATCGACACGCCGACCCGCTCGGAACTGGTCGCCGCGTCCAATACGGTGGAAGAAATTCGTCGCTACATCGAGGCCGATACGCTCGCCTACTTGAGCAATGAGGGCATGTACGCCTACTTCGGCGGGGAAAAGACCGGTTTCTGCGACGCCTGCTTCACCGCCAACTATCCCGTCCACTTCGATGACGAAGGCCACACCAAGCAGCTCCATCTGTTCGACGCGATGAGCCGTTAAGCGCCGGCAAACGGCGCTTGCTGCCGACACGACCTGCCACGCGCGCCCGACCTGCGATTGACCGGCCGCCGGTTCGACGATATAGCTCTTGTGAAAAACCAGGAGTGTTGGCATCCAACGTTATGAAACATTTTCGCTCGCCACGGCTTTTGCTGCTGTTGCTATTCGGTGCAACCGCACTGATCTTGGCTAAGGCCCTGGCCACCCTAGCGGCATCCGCTCCCGCCGCGTCGGCGAAGAGACCCAACTGGGACGATAGATTCGACGGCGTCGTTCACGACGCAAAGACGATCGCCGGGTTCGTTGCCGAGTACCGCTGGCTGAGCAATTATTTCTCGTGCCGCGTAGAGTGGGACGGGCGCGTGTACAGCTCGTCGGAGGCGGCGTACCACTCGGGCAAATATCCCGCGGCGGACCGCGACCTGTTCACGAAGCTCGATCCCGACCGGGCGAGGAAACTTTCGCGGGCGAAGCCCTATGACCTCGAGGTTTGGAATGCACGCAAGGTGTCGACCATGCGCCAGGTGGTTTGGGCGAAGTTCAAGCAGAATGCCGAGCTGGCAGAAAAACTCCTGGCGACGGGAGACCGCTACCTGGAGGAGACCAATTGGTGGGGCGATAAAATCTGGGGCGTTTACCGGGGCGAGGGGCAGAATCTTCTTGGAAAAATTCTTATGGAAACCCGCGCGCGTCTCGCGCGGGACGGCGCTGCTGCGAGACCGCAAGAATCGAAGACGAGCCTCGATCTTGGCGCGAAATGACCGATCGATGAGGCGAAAGCTATGGCACGGTTAGAGCGCAAGATACAGATGCAACTTTTCGTCGGGACGATTTTCGCGGCGGTGGCGATCAACGGATTTGTCCTCGGGGCAGGGGACGCCCAAACGCAAAAAATCAGAATCGCCTATTCGAGCCGGAGCAACACGGTGACACCGCTCTACGTCGCCGCCGACAAGGGTTTTTTTCGTGAAGAAGGGCTGGACGTGGAGCTCATACAGGTGAGCCCGCGGCTCGGCGCTATGGCGGTCATGAACGGTGACGTTGCGTTTACCACATCCTTTACCAGTACCTTTCGGGCGATTCTCCAAGGCATGCCGCTCAAGCTTGTTTTAGTCGCGCTCAAAAAGGGGATTTATTATCTGGTCACCCGGCCCGAAATCAAAACCATCCAGGAGCTCAAAGGGAAAAAGCTCGGCATCGCGACCATACGCGGCACCGACAGCATCGTCGCGGACGAGCTCCTCCGCTCCAAGGGGCTCAATCCCGCTCTGCTGCAGCCGATCGTCATCGGCGACACGCGGCTGCGAGCGCAGGCGCTCATGACCGGAATCGTTCAGGTCGTGTCCTTATCGCCGCCCCATGACCTGCTGCTTAAAAATATGGGCTACAACATTCTCGCCGGCCCGCCCGAGATCGGCTTGCCGGCGTCGGGTCTATTCACTTCCGATCGCCTGCTGAAAGAGAATCCCCGAGCGGTCAACCGGACGTTGCGCGCGGTCGTCAAGGCCAACCGCTTTATCGCGGCAAACCGCCAAGAGACCATCGCCGTGATGTTGAAATGGCTGCCGCAGACTCCGGAGGTGGCGGGCCGGTCCTACGACGTCGAGCTCAAAGCGCTGACCAAAGACGGCGAAATGACCGACGCCGAGTTGGAAAATCTGATCGATCGCTTGGGCGAGAAGAAACCTGCGCTGGATCAAGTGAGAGATTTCCATCCGATCCGCCAAGCGATCAAGGAGTTGGACGCCAAACCCTGAGCTTTCTGGCGGCAGTTCGAGAGTTCAAACTGGCGCTGCCCCCGCTAAAATCGCTGAGCTGTTATCTGGATTGAGACGCCTATAATGCCTTTCTTGACGAGAACCGATCGGCCGATAGAAATATCGGCATGATCACCTCGTGAGAAAGCTGCCGAAGCCGGATTCCAACCGTTGCACTTTCACCCGCGCAGCTCGCTATAGTTTTGCAGGCCGAGGTTTCTTTTTCCCGTTTCCAGCTCGCGAACCATCGTCAAAACTTTCCGGCAGAGCGGCGTCGGAATAGCGAATTTTTCGCCTTCGCGGATCACGTGGGCGAGGGTGAAATCGACTTCGGTCTCGATGCCTTTTTGAATTTGCCGGAGCGGACCTTTGCGGTCGTCGGGCTCTCCAGGGCTTGGCGAAGTCGTTGTCGACATTGTATCCTAGGGACACTGAGAAAAGACGCTTCTTAGGTGCGGTGCTGCCGGCGGCGCCGCTGCGAGACAGGAGGTCGGAAGCTATGTTTGATCGAATTACGTTTGATCCCCAAATCATGGGTGGGCGCGCGTGCCTTCGCGGGATGCGCATTCCGGTTTCTGTGATTGTCGGGCAAATCGCTCATGGGGCGACCTTCGACGAGATTCTGGAGGGCTATCCCGATTTGGAAAAAGAGGACATTCAACAAGCGATAGAATACGCGGCCTGGTTGACCCAAGAAGAAATCCATTTCCGTTAGGAATAGATAGGTGCGATTTCTGGTTGATATGTGCATGGACGTGCGCGTTGCAAGCTGGTTAAACGCGCACGGACATGATGCAATCCATTTACGAGACGAAGGGCTTCAGCGGCTGCCCAATGGTGGAATCTTTGAAAAGGCGATCGTCGAGTCTCGCGTGGTGGTGACACTTGATCTCGATTTTGGTGCGATCGTCGCCCTGTCTAGAGGAGGGGAAACGGGCGTCCTATTGTTTCGTTTGCGCAATACTCGAACATCCTTTGTGATTCAGCGCCTGGGCGAAGTCGTTCCCGAGTGTATGGATGCGCTGACGAGGGGTGCCATCGTGATCGTAGAGGAAACTCGACATCGGGTCAGAGAGTTTCCATAAAACGAACGTTCTTCCGGCCCGATCTTGCTTTCTTGACGGTTTGCCCGGCCAGCAGCCAAGTTCTCGGGCCGATTCATCGCGATGAGCGAAAATTGACAGCCGCATAGCGCTATCAAGTCAGGTTTGCCAGCTCCCTGTAGTTCTCCACCCCCAATTTGCGTTTTCCGGTCTCCAGCTCGTGAATTATCGTCAAAACTTTCCGGCAGAGCGGAGTCGGGATAGCGAATTTTTCGCCTTCGCGAATCACGTGGGCAAGGGTGAAATCGACTTCGGTCTTGATGCCTTTTTGAATTTGCCGGAGCGGACCTTTGCGGTCGTCGGTTTTCCAGGATTTGGCGAAGGCGTGGACCGCGGCCATCCGCTTTTCCAGCGGGTTGCTCGGGTGAAAATCGAGTGGATGGTATTCCGCCAGCGGAATAAAGCGGGCGCCGGCGGCTTTGCCGACGGCAACGACTTCGGCGAAAAATGCCGCGAGATTCTCCCGGCTCGCTTCGTCGGCGCAGGTCGTTACCAGAGAAGCATTGGCCAAGGAGCCGTAGTAACCAAGGCAGGTGTAGGTAAGCTTGCTCCACAACACGCCGAGGATGTTGTCTGTGATCTCGGTCTCCATCACGGTGTTGAGCAGCTTGGCAAGATCTTCGAGCGCCGGTGTCGTCCGGCCGTGCAAATGGCCGATGTAGAGATGGCCGCGGATCGCGGTCTGAACGTGGCCGGGGGCGACTTTGCGGCAGCCCATGCGGATCGCCATGCCGACGGTGCGGTCGGCGCCGACTCTTTCTTCGAGCAGCGGCGGGTTGATGCCGTTTTGCATCGACACGAGCAGGCCATCGTCGGTGAGATAAGGCAGCGCGGTGTTCAAAGCGTCGGGGGTGTAGTTCGAGCGCACCGCGATCAGGCCGATATCGTACCGGCCTTGAATCTCGTTGGGGAAGACAACGTTAACTTTCACGTTGAACGGCCCGTCCGGCACGTCGACCTGCAGGCCATGGGAGCGGATCGCGGCGACATGCTCGCGGTCGACGTCGACGAAAGTCATATCGTTGCCCGCGCGCGCCAGCCTGCCGCCGATGATGCCGCCGATGGGACCGGCGCCGATGACGATGATGCGATGGCTCATTTTTTCCTCCTGATCCGATCTGTCGTAACGGTGCCACGATATTCAATGCATGGCGCAGCGTCAAATGAGTTTGTCCAACAGGAGTGAGAAAATTCGCGCATATCACGACAGTGCCGGCGCGGCAGAGCCGCAACCGATATTAGGATTATCTCCCGCAAAGCTCGCAAAGACTGCAAAGGTGTCATTTTGACCGAATAGGAGAAATCTTTCTTAGATCCCTCGCCTTCGCTCGGGATGACAGCCTTGGCTGTCACTTGGCGTCTTTGCGCCTTAGCGAGAGTAATATCCGATTCCGAGACTTTCTGCGGGGGAGCGCGCGTCTCGCGCAAAATCTGAGGGTCACCGTTTAAGCGTCGATGCGTGAGGGGACGCGCGCCCGTACTTGAAGAAACTCCACTCGTAGATTAAGTAGAGCGAAGCGCCGAAAGCGTCGGCGCGATCGAAAGGACGATAAATGAACAGAGCTATTTTAGGGTTTCTTCTGATTTTCTTATGGGCGGGTCACGCCGGCGCCGCCGACCGCATCCGCATCGGTTATAGCTCGATCAGCGGCGCCTACACGCCGATCTGGGTGGCCCATGAGGCCGGTTTGTTCGCCAAGGAAGGATTGCAGGACGATATCATTCTGATTCCCAGCGGGACGCAACTGGCGCAGGTGACCGTCGCGGGCGAGATCGATATCGGCTCGCTTAACGGCAGCTCGGCGATTGCCGCCGCGCTACAGGGCGCCGGCCTCAAGATCATCGGCAACTCCGGCAACAAGATGGTGTTTTCGCTTTATGTGCGGCCGGAAATCAAAAGCGTCGAGCAGCTCAAGGGCAAGAAGATCGGCATCACCCGAATTGGCTCGGCGCCGGACATTTCGGTGCGCTATGCGCTAAGAAAACATAACATCAATCCGGACAAAGACCTGACGCTGATTCAACTGGGCTTCATGGGCACGGTGGCTGCCGGCTTGCAGGGCGGCTCCATCGACGGCGCCGTGGTCTCGCCACCGACCCAGTTCGCCATCGACAAAGCCGGCTTCAAAGAATTGATCAGCATCACCGACATGAACTTCGCGTTTCCCAATCCAGCGTTGGTGGCGGTGGGCTCGATCATCAAGAGTCGCCCGGAAGTAATCACGCGCTTCATCCGCGCCTACGTGCGCGGCATTCATCGGGCGCGCACTGATCCCGAGTTCACCTATAAATCGATGGCCAAGTACACTAAGATTCAGGATACCGCGGTGCTGAAGAAGGCCTACGAATTCTACATGAGCAAGGTGCTGGAGAAGGCACCCTATGTCGCCATGGCCGGTGTCCAGAACGTGCTGGACGATTTGGCCAAGACTGTGCCGGCGGCGAAAAACGCCAAGCCCGAGCAGTTTGTCGATCTGCGCTTTCTCGACGCCATGGAGAAGGGCGGCCTGCTAAAGGAGTTATATCCGTAGAAGCGGAGGGGCACGGAGGGCGACCGCCGGTCGCCCCTACAAGGATTCGCTTCATGGAGCGCCGCCGACCGCTCAGATTGAAGGAGTACGATTACGCG
>JBLMXG010000031.1:0-14465 GCA_050257635.1 Chloroflexota bacterium | reverse complement strand
AACAGCTATTGAGCGAAGCGACGAACAGATGCTCCGGCGACCAGAGGCCTTCGCGCCCTTTGAACTCGGGCGGCGCCCCGCCTGCGATCGCCGGCAGCTTATCGCCGCAAAGCTTCAGATCCTTATCGCCCTTCCACTCGATCTCGTTTTCGTAATAGTAAACCGCTGGGTCCGGCATCGTTTGTTCCGTCGATAAACAGCCCTGGGCGCGACCATCGCGTCAGTGGTTTTCCTCGCGCCCGACGAATTCCCGCAGAATATCGGTGTAGGTGATCATGCCGATGACCCTATCATGATCGTCGACCACCGGCAGTCCGCCGACATGCCATCGCAACATTAGTTCGGCGGCTTCTTTGAGCGTGGTTTCCGGCTTGACCCGGATCGGATCGAACACCGCGGCTTGCTGCACCGAAATCGACCAGAGCTGCACTTCGGCTTCTTCTTTTTTTACGAAGGCGAGCGACGGGCGAATCAGGCGAATGTCCCGGTCGGTCAGCATGCCGATCAGCTTGTCCTTCTCATCCACCACCGGCAGGTGGCGAAAATGACCGTGCTCCATCTTCCAGATCGCGTCTTTGAGCCCGTCGTCGGGCTTCACCGTCGCGGGACTCTTTGACATCCGCTCCTTGACCTTGGTCGCTTTCCGATCCTTGCGCGCCGCGGCGCCTGCCGCCATCGTGAAGGGAACATGTTTGAGATATTCGGTTTCGAGATTTTCATACTCGACCAGTTGGACGTGACCATTGACCAGAATACCTTCGACCTCCCGTGAAGCGGCAAGCCCCTGCTCGATCCAAAACGTGTTCACGCCTCGATCCACCGCCGCCTGCGCCAGCGCGACAAAGTCGATATCCTTGTTGGGATAGACTTGCACGATGTCGATTTTTCCCGGAACCTCGCGCAAATTCCTAAAGCAGCGCAAACCGAGAAAGCTTTCACGATCGGCAAACACCGGAATGATTTCCAGGCCGAGGCCGAGCAACTTTTCGATGGCAATGTAGCTCGCGCTATTCGGATCGCTGCTCGCGCCGACCACCGCGATGCGCCGGCAGTTTTCCAGAATCGCTTTTCGCTGCCGCCGCAGCAGATAGACCCTGCGCGCCAGGTCGCCGGCCCAATACTTGTCGAACTGCTGATGGCGTATTTCCTCCGGGGATAAACCTTCATTGATATGGGTCATGTCCATGAGTCGCTCCCTTCATTTCTGACGCGCTTATTCCGCGTCCTGCCGTCTATGGGAGCAAGACATATACCAGCCAAAAGCATGATTTGTGGGATATATTTCGTATCTCCGTTGGCAACCTTGGCAAAAAGGAAATTTGCCATTTGCAGAGCTGCGAAGAGCCATCCCGTCGGCACCTTGTGGGACCGAGCTGTTTATAAAGGCCGCCAGAAAGGCTTGCTCGTCGGTTGGCTCGCAAAATCGCTCCAGCACGGCATGCATATTCCGTCGAGCTCGCGCCCGCCAAAGCTCTCCAGCGTGATCGTCTTCATGCGCTCCGCGTAATCGCCTTGCGAAAGCGCACCAACGCCGTGAAAAAAAATACCGCACCGATACCGACGATGGCGAGGAGCTGCGGCCATACGACGTCGAGGCCCGCGCCACGAAAGAGAACCGCTTGCGCCAAACCGATGAAGTGAGTCGTAGGCGCCGCTTGCATCAGCGTCTGGATCAGCTCGGGCATGCTCTCACGCGGCGTGATCGCACCGGACAGCAATTGCAACGGAATGATGACCAGAATCACCAGCAGACCGAGCTGGGGCATCGAGCGCGCCACCGTCGCCAGAAAGATGCCCATCGAAGTGGTGGAGAACAGGTGCAGCGCCGCGGCGAAGATGAACAGCCCCATCGACCCCGCAATCGGCACTTCAAGAATCCCTTGAACCACGAGCCGCAATGAAATCGCGGCAGCGACCAGCACCACCAGACCATTGGCCCAGACCTTCGCCGTCATGATTTCAAACGGCGCAAGCGGCATGACCAGAAGGTGCTCGATGGTTCCATGCTCCCGTTCGCGGATCAACGCCGCGCCGGTAAGAATCATCGACAGCATGGTGATCTGTTCGATCACCTCCATCACGCCGCCGAACCACAGGCCGCTTAAATTTGGGTTGTATTTAACCCGGGTGATGAGCCGGATGGGCAACTTTTCATCGGCGCGCAAGTGGCGAACGAATTCGTTGACCTCGCCGGTGACGATGTTCTGAATATAAGTCGCGCCGATAAAGGACTGGGTCATGCGCGTCGCATCGATGTTCACCTGGATCGCCGGTCGATGGCCGGCGATCACGTCGCGCTGCATGTTGGGCGGAATATCGACCACGAAAGTATAGCGGCCTTCGTCCAAGCCGCGATCGACCTCCTCGGGCGTGATCACCTCCGGCAATTTGAAAAAAGGCGGATAGAAGGCGCCGACGAGGCGTTGTGAAAGCGGCGAACGGTCGTAATCGACGACCGCGATCGGCGCGTTGTGCAAATCGCGAGAGGTGCCGGTGGCGGCGCTGTAAATCATTCCGGTGAAGGCCGTGAGGATGAAAATGACCAGCACCTTGTCATGCCAAAGGCTGCGCAATTCTTTGACCCCTAACTGATAAATGTTGCGCAAGCGACGCATTGCTATTTACCTTGCTTTCTCAGCAGCAGCACGCTCAGCAACGTGAACGCCGGCACGAAGGCCGCGAGCGCCGCCAGCGACGGGATCAGATCGTCGGTGCCGAGCGCCTTGGTGAAGACGCCGCGGCTAATGACAAGAAAATAGGTCGGCGGAAATATTCGCCCGATCAGCGCGCCGGCGCCTTCGAGCGACGACACCGGCTCGGTAAAGCCGGAGAACTGAATGGTTGGCACCATGGTCGCAATCGCGGTTCCCGCCAGGGCGGCGATCTGTGTGCGCGAGAATGACGACATCAAAAGTCCGAATCCGGTCGTCGCGATCACGTAAATGAGCGCGCCCAGGGCCAGGGCCGTAACGCTACCTTTGAGCGGCACGTCAAAAACCATGATGGCGGTCGCAACCAAACCGGCAAAGCTGACCAAACCGAGAGCGACGTAAGGAATTTGTTTGCCGACGAGGAACTCGAAACGGGTCACCGGCGTGACGTAGAGATTGGTGATCGAGCCGAGCTCTTTTTCCCGGACCACGCCCACGGCGGTCAAGATCGCCGGTATAAAAATGAGCAACATCGGGATCACCGCGGGCACCATCGCATCGAGGCTGCGAAAATCCTGGTTATAGCGGTAGCGTAGTTCGATCGAAATTGGCGCCGCTTGGGGCTCGATGCCGCTATTGCGCAACGAGAGATCGCTCAAATATTGATAGTGCAACCCCTCGATGTAACCTTTGATCGTCGAGCCGCGAAACGGCATGGCGCCGTCGATCCATACGCCGATTTCAGGCGAGCGGCCGCGCTTGAGATCTTTGCCGTAGCCCGGCGGAATTTCCAAAGCCACGCTGATCTCGCCGCTGCGCATGCGCCGATCCAAATCCGCATCGTCGCGCAGCGGCCGGCGTTGGATGAAATAGCGCGAGCCGGCGATATTCTGAATATAGTCCCGGCTCTGCGGCGTTTGATCGTGGTCCAGCACGGCGAAACGGAGATCTTCCACATCCAGGCTTACGCCGTAGCCGAGAAAAAGCATGAGCAGGATCGAGCCAAGCAGCGCAAAGGACAGACGGATGGGATCGCGCAGCAACTCGAGCGACTCGCGGCGCGAGTAGGCCAGGAGGCGGCGAGCACTGAATGCGGTGGATGCCGCGCGAGCGGAGCGATCGAGGGACGGAGTGATGGGTTCCGGAACGACAGCGGGCGCACCGCCGGCCGTTCGAGATTTCACCTCTTCGCCGCCTGCGTCTTCGAGATAGCCGATAAAAGCTTCCTCGAGATTGGCTGCCCGGCGCGCCGAGACCAGCGCATCCGGCGCATCCAGCGCCAGAACCCTTCCGGCGTGCATGAGCGCAATCCGGTCGCAGCGTTCCCCTTCGTTCATGAAATGAGTGGAAATAAAGATCGTCACCCCTTCATTGCGCGAGAGATCAATCAGCAATTGCCAGAATCGATCCCGCGCCACGGGATCGACACCGGAGGTGGGCTCGTCGAGAATGAGGATTTCGGGGCGGTGGATCACCGCGACGGCCAACGACAGGCGCTGGCGGATGCCGCGCGGCAACGCCGCGGCCAATTCACCGACATGCTCGTTCAGCTCAAAGCGCTCCATCATCTCGTTCATGCGCGCGGCAAATTTCGCCGGTTCCAGATGAAAAAGCCGTCCGTGCAGCTCCAGGTTTTGCCGCACCGTGAGTTCGCCGTAGAGCGAGAACGATTGCGACATGTAACCGACCCGGCGTCGGGTTGCCAAATTGTTTGCGTCCATCGGGCGACCGAAGAGAAAGGCTTCGCCATCGCTCGCCGGCAGCAACCCGGTGAGCATTTTCATCGTGGTGGTTTTGCCGCAGCCATTGGAGCCGAGAAAGCCGAAGATCTCGCCGCGCTCGATACGGAAACTGACGTGATCAACGGCGGTGAAGTCGCCGAATTTCTTGGTGAGCCCATGAGCTTCGATGGCGGCCGCGCCCTCCGTGGGCCGGCGTTTCGCGATCACGAGCTTGCGATAGCCGCGCCGTTTCGCTGCGGGTAGAAGCTCGATGAAAGCTTCTTCCAAATGCTCGCAACCGGTCCGGCGCTGAAGCTCCACAGCGCTGCCGGTAGCGAGCACTCGGCCGGCGTCCATGGCCGCCAGCCAATCGAACCGCTCCGCCTCTTCCATGTACGCGGTGGCGACCAACACGCTCATGCCGGGCCGCCGCGCGCGAATGCGCTCGATCAATTGCCAAAACTGCCGCCGCGCCAGCGGATCGACGCCGGTAGTCGGCTCGTCAAGAACCAAGAGCTCCGGATCATGGATCAGCGCGCAACACAATCCAAGCTTTTGCCTCATGCCGCCGGAAAGTTTCCCTGCCCATCGATCTTTGAATGGCGCCAGCCCGGTGCTCTGCAGCAATTCATCGATGCGCTGCATTCGCTCGCGAGCGGTTTGGCTGAAGAGCCGCGCGAAGAAGTCGATATTTTCGATAACCGACAAGGTCGCGTAGAGATTGCCGCCGAGGCCCTGGGGCATATAGGCAATGCGGGGCGCGACCTCCATTCGAAAGCGGCTGCTCGCCATGTCGCCATCGAGCACCGAGACCGCGCCGGCTTGAATTTTTTGTGCTCCGGCAACGAGTCCGAGCAAGGTGGATTTGCCTACGCCGTCGGGTCCGATCAGCCCAGCCATGCAGCCGCCGGGAATTTCGAGATCCACGTGATCGAGGGCGACCACGGTCCCGTAGCGGTGGCTCACGCCGCGGAGCCGCGCGACGATGGCAGGGGTGGGTGTAGATTCCATGACTCAAATACGTTGGGTTCAACGCTCCACGTTCCAGAATCCGGGTTCAACGTCGGCAACCGGCCCTGTCGTTGAACTCTGAACCTCGAACGTCGAACTCGGCACCCCGCGCCGTCGAGAATCGATCACGGCAGCTTCACCTGCAGATTTTCCGGCCAGGGCGCGCCGTCGTCGAGCCTAATATAAGCGACCCCCGGCAACCCGGTTTTGACTCTTTCGATATATTTCTTGAGCAGCTCGGGGGCGATCTTGATCTTGACGCGAAACATCAGTTTCTCCCGTTCGCTTTTCGTCTCGACTTCCTTCGGAGTGAACTGCGAGCGCGGCGCGACAAAGGAAACGCTCGCCGGAATCACGTACTGCGGCGCGGCATCGAGAATAATCCGCGCCTCGGCGCCCAGTTTGATTCGTCCCGCCAGCGCCGTGGGCAAAAATACCGTCATGTAAACATCGGTGAGCTCCAGGATCGTCAGCACTTTGCCGCCGGCAGCGAGCACCTCGCCCGGCTCGGCCAAACGATACAGCACGCGGCCGTCGATGGGCGCTTTGAGCACGCTGTCGTTGATTTCGACTTTGATTTTTTGAATGTTCGCAAGCGCTCCATCGATCACCGCTTCGCGCTGATCGATTTGCACCTTGGCCTGTTGGAGCAGCGCTTCGACCATGAGCTTTTTCGCCTGTTCCTGCGCCAAAGTCGCTTCCGCGGTGCGCAAGCGGGTTTGCGATTCGTCAAAGAGTTGCTTGGCGATCAGCTCTTTTTTCAGCAGCGTATCGACTCGCTCGAAATCTTGTTTTGCCAACGTCAGCTCGCTTTCCCGTTGGGCGATCGCCGCGATCGACTGCTTGATGTCCGCTTCCCGCTGGCTGACCTGAGCGAGCGCTTGTCGCTTGTCCTCGCGCGCCTGCCTGAGCAAAGCTTCGGCCTGACGCAGCTCGGCGTCGAGATCCTTGACATCCATGTGCACGAGAATTTGCTCCCGGCTAACCCGGTCTCCTTCGTGAACCAGGACCTGATCGATCCGTCCGGTTCGCTTGGTTGCGATATCGTACTCGGTGGCCTCGATGCGTCCGTTGCCGGATGCGAAGCTCGCCGGCAGCACCGCCTGTTGGCGGCGCAGCCAAATCGCGCCCGCCGCCAGCAGCGCCACCGCGACGGCGACGGCAATCCACCAGCCTTTGAAACCCGCCGTGATCATGTCCACCCCGTTTCCTCAACGCATCAA
Organism: Chloroflexota bacterium; assembly: GCA_050257635.1. Lineage (GTDB taxonomy): Bacteria > Desulfobacterota > Binatia > UBA9968 > UBA9968 > DP-20. The sequence goes on along the minus strand of JBLMXG010000031.1, from coordinate 7,859 downwards.
ATAAACGACCGCGACGCCGTACAAATAAATTATGCCGATGGCCAGGGAATCCCAGGCGAACAGAAACCGTTTCTTGCTCACCCGGTAGGTTAGACCGATCACCGCAATCGCGGTCATGGCCATTGCCGCGTTCGCGGTCACGATATGGCCCGGCGCGGCGGTGGTGAAAAGGGGCGCTTGGGAATATAAAACGTCATCGAGCGCCAGTATCGCCAGGTTGAAAAGGTTGCTGCCCAGCAAGTTGCCAAAAACCAAATCGATCGCATCGAGCCGTAGCGCGCTCACGGACACGACCAGCTCGGGTAACGAAGTCGTTAAGGCGATAAAAATACTGCCGACGAAGGTGCGCCCGAGTCCGGTCACCTCGGCGATCTGATCCCCCAGATAAGGCAGATAAGTCGCCGCTCCAACCACGAGCACGGCGTTGCCGGCGTATCTGATGCAGGCCTGCCGAAGAGAGATCCTGCGTTCGTGGGCGATCTCGACTTTCTGCTCGACGAACTCGGCGATGCGCTTTTTCTCGAACAGAAAAATCATCCGCATGGCGACGGCATAAAGCAGAAAAATAGCCAAGCTTGCCGGGCTGATCCAGCCGACAGCCGGCAGGTTCCGCCCTGCATTTAAACTGATGGCGGCAATTCCGAGCATGAGGACACCGAAGCTCGCCGCCAGCACGTGGCCCTGATGGGCTTTAGCAGAGATGGGCGTTGGGCCGCTCAGCGCATCCATCGCGGCAAGGATCAGGAGATTGAACATACAACTTCCAAAAATATCGCCCACGGCGATGTTCGGCAGGTCGAAAACCGTCACCGAGCTGACGCCCGTGATCAATTCAGGAAGCGACGTCACCGACGCCATCAGGATAATGCCGACCCAGGTTCTGCCCATGCCGGTTTTTTCGGCAATGACGTCGCCATACTTGGACAGGTTTGTGCCGGCAATCACGATCACGCCGGTCACAAGCGTGAACTGCAACCAGAGAATCACCGGCTCACGCTTCCTTCCGAGCTTGCGCCGAACCAGCCGCGCCGCTCGAGCCATTTCATCGACTCGAGCACCGGAAAAATGCTCAGCGCCACACCGAACAGAATTGCCCAATCGGTGGGCGAAAGACTGAATGTGCGCAGCGGCCGCTGCATAAACGGCGCGTAAACCACCACCGCCAGCAAGATCAGCTCCCAGGTCACCGCCAGGTTCAACCATTTATTGCTGAACGGTCGAAGCAGCACCGAGTGGCGGTCCGAACGATAATTATAAGCCTTGAAAAACTCGATCAGCGCGAGACCGGCAAACACCATCGTCGTGGCCTCTTCCAGACCTCGCCCCGAATGGAGCGCCCAACGAAACATCGTCAGATTCACCAGCGCAGACCAGATGCCGCCGGTGAGCATCAGAGCGACGACGGGTCGGGTAAAGATTCCCCGCCGCTGGTTGCGTGGCTTTCGCCACATGAGATCCGCTTCATGGGGATCGACGGCGAGCGCCAGCGCCGGCAAGCCATCGGTGGCAAGGTTGATATAGAGAATCTGCACGGCGGTGAGGGGAAGGGGCCAGCCGAGCAAAGTCGCGCCGGCCAGCAAAAGAATCTCACCTAAATTCGATGACAAGAGAAACATCAGGTACTTTTTGATGTTCTCGAAAACCGCCCGGCCTTCCTCGACCGCGGCGACGATGGAAGCGAAATTGTCATCGGTCAACGTCATATCCGCCGCTTCCTTGGTGACATCGGTACCGGTAATCCCCATGGCGACGCCGATATCGGCTTTCTTGAGCGCGGGGGCATCATTGATGCCGTCGCCGGTCATGGCGACGAGCTGCCCGTGGTTTTGCAGCGCGGTTACGATGCTGAGTTTATGTTGCGGCGAAACGCGCGCGACGACTCGCAAATGTCCCACTTCCCGTTCCAGCGCTTCGGTGGAGAGCTTGTCGATTTCGGCACCGGTGACGACTTTGCCCTCGGCAAGCATGCCAAGCTCTCGCGCGACCGCCGCCGCGGTGACCGGATGGTCGCCGGTAATCATCATCGTGCGGATGCCGGCGCGCGCGCAGGTTTCAATGGCGGTCTTTGCTTCCGGTCTCGGCGGATCGATCATGCCGACCAGGCCGAGAAAAACCATCTCTCGCTCGGCGTTCAAGAGTTCGGCGTCAGGCTTGTAGGCCACCGCTAAAACACGCAGCGCCTCTCCCGCCATCTGTCGCGCGCATCGCAGAATCGAATCCCTGGTTTCCCCACCCAGGGACACAGCGCCGCCATCGCTCTCGAAGCGAGCGCAGCCACCGAGAATCACCTCAGGCGCCCCCTTGGCGTAAGCGACGGTCCTTTCGTTTGCTGCGTGCAGTGTCGTCATCCGCTTGGATTCCGACGTGAACGGAATCTCCTGAACGCGTGGAAACTCAGCGTCGAGCACGCTCTTGTCGAATCCTGCTTTGGCCGCGGCAACCACCAAAGCAGCCTCGGTAGGATCGCCCTTGATTTTCCAGCCATGCTCTCGATCGCGCACCAACCCGGCATCCGAGGCCAACACACCGGCTTGTAACAGCAGCGCCAGCGGGCCGCGCGGCTCAACGGCCTGGCCGCCGTCGGTGAAATCGCCCTGCGGATCATAGCCGCTGCCCGAGACCAAGACCGTATGTCCGGCAACGAAGATTTTGCGCACGGTCATCTGGTCTCGGGTCAGGGTGCCGGTTTTATCGGAGCAGATCACCGACACGCTGCCGAGAGTTTCAACCGCAGGGAGCCGGCGCACCAGCGCGTTGCGCCGCGCCATGCGCTGCACGCCGATGGCGAGCGATATGGTCACGACGGCGGGCAGAGCTTCTGGAACCACCGCGACCGCCAGGGCAATGCTGAAAATGATCATATCGAGCAAAGGCTGGCCGCGCAGCAAGCCGAGAGCGGCGACCAGGACGACGATGCCCAGCGCGCTTCGGGCCAAGATGCTTCCCACTCGGTCGAGATTTTGCTGCAGCGGCGTCCGGCCGCTCTCGACTTTTTGCAGAGACTCAGCGATCTGGCCGAACTCGGTTTTCATCGCGGTGGCGACGACCACGGCGCGTCCTCGTCCGTAGGTGACCGTGGTGCCTGCGAAAATCATGTTCGTGCGGTCGGCGACGGACAGAGGGGCGGAGGGTAGAGGCGCAGTCTGTTTTTCCACCGGCAGCGATTCGCCGGTGAGAGCCGCCTCATCGCATTTGAGATTCACCGACTCGAGCAACCGCCCGTCGGCGGGAATCTTGTCACCGGTGCGCAGGTAAATAACGTCGCCCGTCACCAAGTCGCGCGCTGGAATCGTCTTTTCCTCGCCGTCGCGCAGCACTGTGGCGCTGGGCGCCGAAAGCTCACGCAAGGCTTCGAGAGAGCGCTCGGCACGATACTCTTGATAAAAGCCCAACGCAGCCGCGAACAAAACGATCACCGCGATGGCGAGAGCTTCGATTGTATGACCGAGAAATGCTGAAAGGACGATAGCGCAGAGCAGGATAATGATGAGTACATTCTTAAACTGCTCGAGCAGGATCGTCCACGGTGAAACCGGCGCCGCCGCCAAAAGCTCATTGGGCCCGTCGCGCCGGAGCCGGCTTTCCGCCTCCGCCGTGGTCAGGCCGACTTGAGCGTTGCCGCCGAATCGGCGCAGCGCCTCGCTTGCGTCGTCCTCATAAGGCTGTCGATCCGTCATCGTAACCATGGCAGCCCTGGCCGCCGGCTATTTTTTCTGATCCCCGTTCTTGCGTCGATCCTCGACGCCGCAGGAACCGGCCATTCAGGTGGGCACCCCTAGACGCGGCAGCACCCACCGCATGAGCACGATATAGACGACAAAGAAAATTATGAACCACAACCAATCGGGCATAGGATTGCTTCCTTTCTGGCAAGAACCGATCCGTCAATCCATTGATCGACGGCCGACCTTAAATTTCCACCCCCGCTATCGTGACGACATTCATCCCTCACTCCTCCCGCACGGCAACGCTCCGTCGCTCACTCAAGTAATAGAGCACCGGCACGGCGAGACGCGATAACAGCGTCGAAGCCACCTCGCCCGCCATGAGCGAGATCGCCAAACCTTGAAAGATCGGATCGAAGAGAATCACCGCCGAGCCGACGACGACGGCGGAAGCGGTGAGCAGCATCGGCCTAAATCGCACTGCGCCGGCATCGATGACCGCGTCAGCCAGAGTCATTCCCTCCTTGCGCCGGAGCTCGACAAAGTCGATGAGGATGATCGAGTTGCGCACGACGATCCCAGCTCCAGCGATAAAGCCGATCATCGAGGTTGCGGTAAAAAAAGCGCCCATGAGCCAATGGGCGGGCAGAATGCCGACCAGCGAGAGCGGAATCGGCGCCATGATCGTGAGCGGAGTCTTGAAGGATTGAAACCAGGCGACGACCAGGATGTAAATCAGGATCAGCACGGCGCCGAAGGCGAGCCCCAGGTCGCGAAAAACTTCATAGGTGACCTGCCACTCGCCGTCCCACTTCATCGCATAAGCGCTGGTTGAGAAAGGTTGCCGGGTCATCAACGTCGGCACGCCCTTGTGGCCCGAAGGCGTGATCAGGCCGCCGAGATCCTGGTCGATCCGGAGAATCGCATAGATCGGGCTTTCTTCCCTTCCAGCCACGTCGCCGGTGACGTAAACCACCCTTTGTAAATTTTTCCGGTAGATGTTCGGCTCCTGCTCGGCGTCAATCGCACGCGTGATTTCGCCGAGCGGCACCAGATTGCCGGACGCACCGACGAGCTTGAGACTCTGCAGGTCGCCGATATCCGAGCGCTGCGCGCGCGGCAGTTGCAAAAAGATGGCGACATCCTCCTTTTCCCGGCTCATGTGCGCCAGGCCGGCTTCGCTTCCTTCGAGCGCCGTTTTGAGCGACTCGGTCGCCTGCTCGGCGGAAATACCGTTGTAGGCGGCCTTTTCCCGGTCGATGACGAGGCGAATTTTTTTCTGCGCGTCCTCGACGTACCAGTCCGTGTCGACCACCCCGGGTGTGGTTTCAAAAAGCTGGCGAATTTTTTCCGCCAGCCGAATTTGCCCGCCATAGTCGGGGCCGTAGATTTCGGCCACCAACGTCTGCAACACCGGCGGCCCCGGCGGCGCCTCCGTTACTTTCACCCGCGCACCGAACCGTGATGCGACAGCTTGAATTCCCGGCCGGAGGCTTTTAGCGATTTCGTGGCTCTGCCGGTTGCGCTCGCCCTTCGGCAAGAGATTGACCTGCACGTCGGCAACGTTGGCTCCGCGCCGGAGGTAATAGTGACGCACCAGGCCGTTGAAATTGAACGGCGCCGCAGTGCCGATATAGAGCTGATAGTCGGCAACCTCGGCGCTTTTGCCGACGTAATCGCCGATGGCGCGGCTCACCTTCGCAGTTTGCTCCAGGGTCGTTCCTTCGGGCATATCGATAACCACCTGAAATTCGCTCTTGTTGTCGAACGGCAACATTTTTACCGTCACCAGTTTGCTGTATACGAGCGCGGCCGAGGCCAGGAGCAATAGGAAAACGCCGATAAGGAACACGCCGCGCCACTTGCGGTCGTGAATCAGATGGCCCATGACCTGGCGATAGAGCCGCGTCGCCTTGCCTTCTTTTTCTTCCTTCTCTTCGCCGGCGCTCCGACCCAGCAAATGAAGCGCCGCCCATGGCGTGATGACAAAGGCTACGGCCATCGAGAAAAGCATCGCAGTGGACGCGCCCACGGGAATCGGCCGCATGTAAGGACCCATGAGACCGCGCACAAACGCCATCGGCAGAATCGCGGCGATCACCGTGAAGGTGGCGAGAATCAGCGGGCTGCGCACCTCGTTGACCGCCTCCACGGTAACGTCGACGGGCGGCCGGCCGCGGTTGGCCGGCAGGCGAAAATGGCGCACGATGTTTTCCACGTCGACGATCGGATCGTCGACCAGGATGCCGATGGAAAAAATCAACGCGAACAATGTCACCCGATTGAGCGTGTAGCCGTAGATATAATAGATGAAGAGGGTCAGCACCAAGGTTACGGGCACCGCGGTGAAGACCACCAGCGCGGCGCGGGCGCCGAGGAAGAGCGCAATCAGAACCGTGACCGAAACCGTGGCGATGAGCAGGTGCTCGAGCAATTCATTGGATTTCTCCTTCGCGGTCTCACCGTAGTTTCGCGTCACCGTCACGTGAACGTCGGCGGGAATTAGCCGCCCCTTCTCGTCACCGATCTTTTCCAGGACTCGCTCGGCGACGGTGACGGCATTGGTGCCCTTGCGCTTCGCCACTGAAATCGTCACCGCTGGAGAGACCCCACCTTGGGTCAATTGTCTCTTCGATCCGGCGCCCGCGCCGAAGAGGACGTAGTCCTTCACGTCCTCCGGCCCGTCGAGAACGTTGGCGATGTCCCGCAGATAAACCGGCCGCTGCCCAAAGGTCCCGACCACCAGATTGCGCACCGATGCGGCGTCGGTTAGGAACTCGCCTACGTCGACCAGCACCTCGCGGTTGGCGCTATCGAAACTGCCGGCGCGCAACTCCCGATTGGCGCCGTTCAGGGCCGCGAGGAGGTGCGGCGGATCGATCCGGAACGCCGCCATGCGCGCGCTGTCGAGCACGACGCGCAGCTGGCGCCTTTGACCGCCGATCAACTCGGTGGCGGCGACGTCAGGAATGTCCTTGATCCGGTCGTCCAATTCGGCGGCGATACGCCGCAGCATGAAATGGTCGTAGCGCCCGCTCCACAACGTCAGAGTCAAAATCGGCACGTCGTCGATGGAGCGCGGTTTGATCAGGGGCCGCGACGCGCCGGGGGGAATCAGGTCGAAGTTGGAATAGAGTTTGTTGTAGAGCCTGACGATCGCATCCTCTTCATTCTCACCGACATAAAACCGGACGATCGCCAGTGTCCGCCCCGGAGACGTGGTCGAGTAAACATATTCCACGCCTTGGATTTCCGCGAGTTTTTTTTCCATCGGGATGGTCACCCGCTGCTCCATCTCGTGGACTCCAACGCCGGGCATGTCAACGAAGATATCGGCCATCGGCACAACGATCTGCGGTTCTTCTTCGCGCGGCGTCGCGATGATGGCGAAAACGCCCAGGCACAGGGCAGCGAGAACCGCCAGCGGCGTCAACTTGGAGTCGATGAAAGCGCGGACGATGCTTTCCATGAACTGATGCATCGCCGCCGCTCCTATTTCGCCGCCGACAACGCGACGCGGCTACCTTCGCCAATCCGCTCGGCGCCCTTGACCACGACCCGCTCGCCCGCGCTTAGCCCGGAGAGAATTTCAAAACTGTCACCGTAACGTTTGCCGGTCTTAACCAGACGGAACTCGGCGCGGCCGTCTGCGCCCACAACGAAAACTCCGGTGAGCTGGCCGCGCTCGAACACCGCCGGAATGGGAAGGAGCAAAACCTGCTGCTCGCCGCGCGAAAAACTTGCTTTGCCGTAGAGGCCAGAGCGCAGCAGCGGATGGGTCGGCAAGTCGATCTTGACGGTAAAAGTGCGGCTTTGCGGGTCCGCCGCCGGCACGATTTCGCCGACCTTTCCGGTCATCGCCGCGTCGACCGCATCAACGGCCACCGGCACCGCCATGCCGAGCTTCACATGAGCCAGCGACGACTCACCGACCTGGGCTTCCAAGCGATAAAGGCCGCTCTGCTCCACGGTGATGAGGGCAGCCCCGGGAGACGCCAGCATTCCCACCTCCGCGTTTTTTGCCGTCACGATACCGTCGAAAGGAGCAGCAATCCGGGTGTAATCGAAGAGCGTCTGCGCATAGGCGACCTTGGCTTGAGCCTGGTTTTGTTTTGCTCGGGCGGCGCGCAGATTTTCTTCCGCGCGCGCCAACTCGGCCTCGGCGACTCTATTTTTCGCGCTGACTTCGTCGAA
>JBLMXG010000030.1:0-15946 GCA_050257635.1 Chloroflexota bacterium | reverse complement strand
TAGATAGAGACTGGGCAACGGTCGCAGAACAACAAGCAACCAACCCCCACAATAAAGCAACACCGGAAAACCTCGCCTATGTCATCTACACCTCCGGTTCCACTGGTCTCCCTAAAGGCGTGGCTATTGAACACCGAAGCCCGGTGGCATTTCTATCGTGGGTACAGAGCGTTTTCACACCCGCGGATCTTATTGGGGTATTAGCTTCTACCTCGATTTGTTTTGATCTCTCCGTCTTCGAATTGTTCGCGCCATTGACCGTTGGGGGTACGGTCATTTTGGCGGAAAACGCGCTGGCTTTGCCCACGTTGCCGAGTGCTTTGAGGGTCACGCTGATCAACACGGTTCCCTCAGCCATTGCCGAGCTGCTTCAATCCAACGGGATACCTTTGTCGATCCGAACGATCAATTTGGCCGGTGAGCCCTTATCAACGGCCCTCGTCCACGAGATCTACGATAAAACCTCGGCAGCGAAAGTCTACGATCTTTATGGCCCGTCGGAAGACACCACCTATTCCACCTACGCACTGAGAACTTCTCAAGGCCCTCAGACTATCGGTCGTCCCATTACAAACACCCAAGGCTATATTCTTGACAGGCGGCTGAATCCAGTTCCGGCTGGAGTTATTGGGGACTTATATCTAGGGGGAGAGGGGTTGGCCCGTGGATATCTTAACCGGCCTGACCTCACGGCGGAGAAATTCATTCCCGATCCTTTTGGTAAGCGGGAGGGCCGTCTTTACAAGACGGGAGACGTTGCCCGTTATCTCCCAAACGGGAACATCCAGTTTCTTGGGCGGCGTGACAATCAGGTCAAGGTTCGTGGTTTCCGAATCGAGTTGGGTGAGATCGAAACGATCTTGGGCCAGTACCCGACCGTGCGCCAAGCCGTGGTTGTGGCCAGTGAGGAGGTAGCAGGCGACAAGCAATTGATCGCTTATATAGTGACAGATCGAGAGGGCAGTTTTTCCATTGACGAGCTTCGTAGCTTTATGAAGAACAAGTTGCCGAGTTACATGGTGCCTTCGACCTTTGTGGTTCTTGATAGTTTGCCGCTGACGCCGAACGGCAAGGTGGACAGGAAGGCTCTGCCGGCGCCGACCTCGAGCCGGCCGGATCTGACCGAACCCTTTGTCGCGCCCCGTACGCGGGAAGAAGAATTAATTGCAAATATCTGGGCGGAAGTTCTCAACATCAAGACGATCGGCATCCATGACAATTTCTTCGACCTCGGTGGACATTCGTTGCTGGCGATGCGGGTAATATCGCACGTGCGAAAAACGTTCGCTATGGATATTGCCGTGCGCACTTTGTTCGAAGCGCCCACCGTTGCCGGCTTCGCCGCAGCGCTTCTGCTGAAGCAATCCGAGCACGCGGCGCAGCAGGAACTCGATAGCCTGCTCACGGAGTTGGAATCCCTGTCCGTAGAAGATGCCCAAAGGCTTCTTCGCGGTAAAGCCAAAAGCTAACGTTAGATCCGAGGTATACGCGACGCACACGCCGTATACCAGGTGCAACTAATTCAAAAAAGCGATAGGGGGGGTGAGTATCTCTTTCACCGAACTCCCCAGCACATCCTCATGAGGGCGTCACTTTACGACATGCTAAGGGGCCATGCCGAGCAACGCCCGAAATCCGTCGCCCTGGCCGCGCCGGGTTATTCCGCCGTAAATTACGGCACGCTACTGAAGCAAGTCGAGGAAATGTCCGAATCTCTCAGCCGCATGGAAATTGGCTGCAACGATCGAGTTGCGGTCGTGCTGCCCAACGGCCCGGAGATGGCAACGGCATTTCTGAGCGTTGCTTCGAGGGCGACGTGCGCACCCCTCAATCCGGCTTATCGTGCCGCTGAATTCGATTTTTTTCTCGCCGATCTGAATGCCAGAGCGCTGTTGATCGAAGCAGGCGCGGATTCTCCAGCAATTGAGTCGGCACGCCGACTCCGAATCCCTATCCTTGCTCTTTCGTCCACGAAAAAAGGTAATCTGCGTGTCCGGAAGGTTGAGGGCGGAATCCGCAGAACCACATCGAGGCAAGGCGCCGCCGACACGGACAACGTCGCTCTGGTGCTGCATACGTCGGGAACCACGTCACGGCCGAAAAGAGTCCCCTTGACGCACCTCAACCTGTTAGCATCGGCTGGCAACGTGGCGGCGAGTCTAGCGCTCAGCGAAAAGGACAAATGCCTTAACGTCATGCCGCTGTTTCACATTCACGGCCTAGTGGGGGCTTTGCTTTCCTCTCTAGTGGCTGGGGCCAGCGTGGTCTGCACGTCGGGCTTTCTTGGCGAGCAATTTTTCCAGTGGTTGGACACCTATCAACCGACCTGGTACACGGCAGTGCCCACGATCCACCAGGCGATGCTTTCGTCGGCAAAAACTCATTTGACCGTTGTCGACCGCCATTCTTTGAGATTGATACGTTCATGTTCGGCCCGGTTGCCGGCTGGAGTTGCGAGGGAGCTAGAAGAGGTTTTTCGTGTCCCTGTGGTCGAGGCTTACGGTATGACCGAGGCGGCGCACCAGATCGCGAGCAATCCCCTGCCGCCAAAACAACGCAAAATCGGTTCGGTAGGTTTGCCGACTGGGACGGAGGTAGCGGTAATGGACGATAACGGACATCCGCTGCCTCGCGGTGAGAAGGGTGAGATTGTAGTTCGGGGGAATAGCGTCATCACGGGCTATGCCATCGCCACGTCTGCTCATGAGAGAAGTTTCACCGAAGGTTGGCTTCGGACAGGCGACCAAGGCTATCTCGATCACGACGGTTACGTTTTTTTGACCGGACGCCTCAAAGAGATCATCAACCGGGGCGGCGAAAAAATCTCCCCTATGGAAATCGACGAAGTATTACTTGGTCATCCGGATGTCTGCCAGGCCGCCGCCTTCCCGGTGCCCCATTCTACTCTCGGTGAAGACATCACGGCACTGGTTGTCCTTCATGAGAATGCGCAAGCATCGGAGCAATCGCTTCGTGAATATTTGCTGAACCGGCTGGCAGAATTTAAAGTGCCCAGCAGACTCTTCATTGTCGCACAAATACCGACAACCGCTACGGGAAAAGTAAGCCGCAGTCAATTGGCTGCCAAGTATGAGAGAGAACGATCGAAAAAATTTCCGCGCGACGGTGCGCTCGAAAAGGCGGTCATGGAGATTTACCGGGAGGTTCTGGGCTTCCAAGACATTAGCGGAACCGATAATTTCTTTGCACTCGGTGGCGACTCGATGCGCGCGGGGCAGGTGATTAATCGGGTGCGCGCTCGACTTGGTGTCAACCTGACAATCGGTTTGGTTTTCCGGAGGGCAACGGTGGTAGATCTTGCCGACGAAATTTTTCACCTTTTGCAATCGATCGAAGGAACGGCGGACGAAAAAGCCCACGAGATTTGAAATCCTGCCAACGTGATTCACAACGATTGCGCCTTGGCGTCATTAAACCTTCAGGCCTTCGCGGTTATTCCTACTAAGTTGCGAAAACGGTTACGTTTTCACCCGAAAAACCCTCACCAAAAGCCTGTGAAGCACACGATCCGGCCGGCAATAACGACTCACTTGGCTAGCCCGACGAGCGAGACAATCGATGGGCACACGCTGGTGGCCGAAAGTCTCAAAGCCCTCGGCGTAACTCATGCTTACTGCCTCGCGGGGACACCCATTAGGGAGACGTTTGCCGCATGCGCGAAGTTGGGAATTCGCAATATAGGGGTACGAAATCAGCAGGCGGCCGTCATGATGGCGACCGCGCAAAATTATGTCGCTGGCCGTTTAGTGGCGATTGCAATTCTTTCGGCGGGCCCGGCGGTGACCAACGCCGTCACCGGCGTTCTTGTGGCCAGAGATAATTGCTGGCCGGTTATCGTGCTCGGCGGAAGGCGGCCGCTTAGCATGCATGGCATGGGATCTTTTCAAGAACTAAACGCGGTGCCGATTTTTCAGTCAATCACAAAGTGGTCCGCTGTGGTTGAAGCGACCGAGAACATACCACGCTCGCTAGACCGCGCGTTCCAGGTTGCGTTGGAGGGCCGCCCCGGCCCGGTCTATCTCGATTTGCCCGAGGATGTCCTCACCAACCGTGCTCATTTTCATCCATTGTCCGTGGTCCGTTCTTCCGTAGTTCCCAAAGCTGCTACCGGGGCGATCACCCAAGCAGCCGACAAGTTGATGCAAGCAAGCCGTCCCGCCCTTATTATCGGCAAAGGAATTCGCTGGTCGGAACCCTACAAAGAGCTCAAGAGTTTGGTCGATGATTTTGGCATCCCCTTCATTGCCTCGCCGATGGGGCGCGGCTTCCTTCCCGACGATCATCCGCTCAGTTTCAACGAAGCGCGCACGTTGATCCAGTCGCAGGCCGATGTAGTTCTGCTCGCCGGAGCAAGACTCGACTGGACATTCCGCTTCGGTGCGGAGTTTAATCGTAACGTCAAGCTCATCCAAATCGACATTCATGAGCAAGAGATCGGCGTCAATGTTGCTGCCGATGTGGGCATCGTCGGCGATCTAAAGCAAGTTTTGCGACGACTGGTCGCTGCGATGCGCCTTAGGAAAGGCAGTGACAGAAGAGACCTTCTTTGCCCATGGCATGCCCTTTTACAGGCCGCGAAGGAACAGAAGAGCAAGATGCTCGATCAGCTGATGAAATCCGACGCGTTGCCAATGTCCCCTTATCGTATGCTGAAGGAAATCCGTGATTCTCTTCCGCTCGATGCAATTTGTGTTTTTGACGGCAATATCTTCATGGCCGCGGCCCAACAAGTGTTGCCCAGTTATTTGCCCGCATCGCGTTTCACTGCCGGTTCGAACGGCTGCATGGGCGTGGGAATTCCGTTTGCGGTCGGCGCAAAGATCGCGAAACCGGATCGCCTCGTCGTAACCATTTGCGGCGATACTGCGTTTGGCTTTAATGCCATGGAGATGGAGACCGCCGTCCGGCACAAAATCCCGGTCGTTATTGTCGTTGTAAACAACGACGGCAACTGCGGGGGGCTGACGCAGCGGGCCTTCTATCCGCAGGAATTCGAACGTGTCACGATGTTCCAACCCGATATTCACTATGAAGCCCTTATGCGGGCGTTTGGCGGTCATGCGGAATACGTGGAGCGCCCCGACGAACTCAAACCCGCTTTCAAACGAGCTGTCGCTTCTGGGAAACCTGCATGTATCAACGTGAAGGTCGACCCGTACGCACCCTATCCAGCGGATTAGAGATACTCTTATTGCGCACCACATTAAAGGCTCTTCGACGCTTTCGACGGACTTATCTTTAGCGAGTGAAATACTGTATCCATCGAAACTTCCAGCGGCCCGGTTGTTGTCGAATCGGGCAAGAATCTTGTTCGCGCATCAGTGTCAATAAGGCTTGCTCTACAGTCGGAGTTAAACAAATTGTTCGGAATGAGAGGGGATCGATATGGATGAGACAGAAGATACGAGAACGTACAAGGTTGTTGTGAATCACGAGGAGCAGTATTCGATCTGGTTTGCCGATCGGGATCCCCCCCTAGGCTGGAGGGAGGTGGGAAAGAGCGGTCCCAAAGCGGAATGTCTTGCCTATATAAAGGAAGTGTGGACGGACATGCGACCGCTCAGCCTGAGGCGGAAGATGGCAGAGGCTGAGAAAAATAAGCAGTAAATAAAAAGGTACGCGTTGCTCTGATCCATGCAACTAGAACAGGTATCCCTGAGCCGACCTAAAATTTCCGGTTACCATGATACCTACTTCGCTGCATTTAAACCGGGAGAACGCAGGGGCGATTCGTGGTGTTCTGAGACAAGGCGCCAAGCAATGGTCTGGGCAACAGTCCAGGGGCTCAATCGAATAGGCGTCGGACATAATTTTCTTTGATCTAGGGGCCGTTTCCTCAGATCGTTTAAAATCTCCAATTAGAGAAAGCTCTCTAGTGTCTGTGTCTTCATGAGCGTCCTCACAAACAGCCCGGGAAAAAGTGTGGCACCACCGCGGCGGGAAACCTTGGCGGAAATCCAACAGCGGCGGTTTCAAAAACTGTTGCGCAGAGTGCTTACCGGGTCTGCTTTTTATCGCGATTATTACGGCAGTCACGGTATTCGCGAACGTGGCCTGACTGACGTGACCGTGCGTGATCTGCCATTTTTAACCAAGGCGACGTTGATGGAGCAATTTGATCGGGCCGTCATCGATTCACGGTTGAAACGAGTGGAGCTGGAGGCCTGGCTCGATACTATTCGTGATCCGCGGCAAGCGTTTCTGCAGGATTTCATTGTCATGCATAGCTCCGGTTCCTCGGGAGTGACGGGGATCTTCGTGTACAGCCGCACAGATTGGCAAGTCATGAACAGTGTGATGGCAACTCGCCTGCCGAAGCCCGAAAATTATCCGAATGAAAAGACCCGAGTGGCATTTTATCGAGCTACACATGGTCATTTTGCCGGCGTCGCAACCGCTTTGCATTTGCCCAAGGCGGTTTATGAGACTTTGATTGTATCCTGTCTAGATCCGGTTTCCCAAGTCAACGAGCAATTGCAGGCTTTTGATCCCCAACGCCTGACCGGATACTCAAGCAGTATCGCACTGCTGGCGGAAGAGGCGATTGAGGGAAGACTGCGGATCCGCCCGCAGCGAGTTTTCGTGAGCGGGGATCTTCTGACAGAGAGGAGCCGACAGAAGATTAAGGAGGCTTGGAGCGCCCCGATCACCAATCTCTACGGGGCTTCGGAGTCGCTTTTCCTTGCCATTCAGGATTCCGAAGATGAAATGACTGTGATGAGCGATCTCAACATTCTGGAAATCCTGGATGAGAACAACCGTTCTGTGGAACCAGGCGAAGACGGGCGAGTCGTAATAACAAATCTCTATAATCATACGCTGCCTATCTTAAGGTACGAACTGGGTGACTACGTAACCTGTGGAGACAAGGACTACACTTCGAGTGCTTCAAGTATCCGTGCGATTCGGCCTGGTAAAGCGAATGACGCTTTGCCAGTTCTGCTGGACAGTGGTTCGCCAGATACGATCAGTCCGAGGGCGTTGACGTCGTTTTACGCGCGCGGAATCGAACGGGTACAATTTATTTCATTGCGGGATGGTCAAGTTCGCGTCGATTACGTCGCGAGGCGAAACATTGACAACGAAGTGCGCAAGGAATTCCAGCGCATTCTGAGCATGAAGGGCGCCGCGCGCACGACTTTTGAAGTTCGCCAGGTTCCTACCATCTCGGCAGATCCGAAAACCGGGAAAGTACGCCTCGTCGTGCGAGACGGTGGTCAAGCGCAGCAGGATTCACATCCAGGGGTTAATGATCTGCTGTCGAAGACTGTGCGTTTGCCCCGGATATCTCAGCAGCGTAGTTTTGTGGCTTTTCAACAGAGCGACATCGAGCAATCGGTTTCGGATCGCTTTGAACAGCAAGTTGAAAAATATGCCGTGCAGCCGGCGATCGGTAGCGGAGCGCTGGTCCTTACCTATGATGCGTTGAATCGGGTGGCCAATCGAGTGGCGCAGGCGATTCTTGCCCGACGGAGTCAGGGGTGCGAACCGGTCGCCCTGTTGTTAGAGCAGGGGGCTATGGCGGTTGCGGCAGTTCTCGGAATATTAAAAGCGGGAAGGTTTTACCTTGCGCTGGACCCTTCTTACCCGCAACCCTGGCTCGCGGCCATGCTGGAAGATAGCAGGGCTCCTTTGCTGGTGACAGACCGTGCTAATCTTCACCTCGCCCTGACGTTGATCCAGCGGTCGGACGGGATTCTCAATATCGATGACTTGGATACCTGGCTTCCTGACCGCAATCCCGGGTTGCCGATTGCTCCCGACTCGCTCGCCTATCTTTTTTATACTTCGGGCTCGACCGGACGGCCGAGGGGCGTGGTTCAGACCCACCGCAATGTGCTGCATCAAATCGCCAGCTATACAAACGGGCTTAAACTTACCCCTGCAGACCGCTGTACGCTCCTTCATTCGCACTGTTTCAGCGCCTCTCGATTGGACATCTTCGGGGCGTTGCTCAACGGTGCCCGGTTATTGCCATTCCCTCTGATCAACGAGGGAACGGCGACGCTTGCTTCCTGGCTGCTTCGCGAGGAGGTGACGGTATTTCATTGGGTTCCAACAGGTTTTCGCCACTTTGTCGACGGCATGAACAGCACCGAGCAATTTCCTAAGGTCCGTGTGGTGGTGTTGGGGAGCGAACCTGTTTCCGTGCGAGATGTTGTCTACTTCAAGAAGCATTTTGGTCAGGCGTGCGTTTTGGTGAACCGCTATGGTACGACTGAGACCGGAAATATTAGCTGGTTCTTCATACGAAAGGACACGCAGCTCGTAGGTAACACGGTCCCGGTCGGTTATCCAATTGACGAGACTAAAGTATTCCTCCTCGACCAAGCAGGCCAAGAGGTTGGATACGACCAGCGGGGTGAAATAGCAGTCCGCAGCCGCTATCTCTCCCCCGGATACTGGCACGGTGGGGACCCTACGGGTGGCTTGGCGCCGGCCTTGAGTGGATCGCTTGAAAGAACTTATCGGACCGGAGACATTGGATGCATGCGTCCCGACGGTTGCCTATTACATTTGGGGCGAAAAGATCTACAAGCCAAGATTCGAGGTTATAGGATCGAAGTCGGCCAAGTTGAGGCTGCTCTCCTTGAACATCCGGCAGTGCGAGAAGCGGCTGTGATGGTCCGCGAGGACGGAGCCGAACGAAGAAATCTGGTGGCTTACATAGTCGCGAACAGGGATTATCTTCTCACGAACACAGAGTTGCGCAAGTTTCTGAAAACTCGGCTACCCGCCTATATGATGCCGTCCGAGTTTGTGCAATTGGAGAGTCTGCCCTTGACGCCGAGCGGAAAGCTGGACCGCCGCGCGCTCGCTAAGGCTGATGGTATGACGCTCGCGACGGAGGCTCCGTTTGCGGCCCCAAGCAGCCCAATTGAAAAGGCCGTCGCCCGGATATGGATGAGCGTACTGGGGGTGAACCGGATTGGGCTGCACGATACATTTTTTGACCTCGGCGGCCACTCGTTGTTGGCGAGCGCACTCCTTTCTCGGATAGCCGACGAGTTCGGGGTTGCAATAACGCTGCGGGAGCTTTTTGAACAACCGACCCTTGGCCAAATTACCAAGGTTATCAACCGGTCCCATGAGCAAACTTTTCAAGACACGCGGTTGGCATGCGTGTTGTCGGATGTAGAATCGCTCTCGGAAGAGGAAGCGCGTGAGGTTCTTAAAGACGACCGCAAATAACCGGCACGGAATTGCTCCAAGCGATCAGGTTGCCGACGCTGGATTTCCAGAAAACTTCAGATGTAGTCGTCGATCCGCTAGCTGTGCGGAGCGATGCGTCGAATGCACATAAAAGGTTTGTTTGGTCACTTCCAGGGGGCACAATTTGAGTCGTATGCCGTAGAGTCGGATGCATTTCCCCTGGCACACTGATTGGCTGATCGATAGGCTCACTTCTCGCGGTTATCTATTGGAAGGACAAAGATGAATTCGCGGGTCACGCCAAGAAATTTGTTTATCGAGTTCACCAAGGACGAAATCGAGCAGTCCATCCCCCAGCGGTTCGAGAAAATTGTCCGCGCTTATCCCAATCGAGTCGCCATCAAAACAAAAACCGCCGTGTGGACGTACGAGTCGCTGAACTGCATCGCCAATGGAATCGCTGATCGAATATTAAATGGAACTCCGAACGGCAATCAACCGATTGGAATTCTAATGGAGCGGGGCGCCGCTGCTCTCATTGCCGTATTGGCGGTATTGAAGAGCGGGAAAATATATCTCCCGCTGGATCCTTCGTATCCCGCTGAGAGGCTTCAGTTCATGCTTCACGACTCCGAGCCTCAGTTAATCGTGACGAACCGCAAAAATTTAGATTTATGCCGGGGCGTCGTCGCCAACAACCGGATTCCCATTGTCGATATCGATGAGATTGGCGTGCGCACGGGCGCTCGCAACCCCGGTATCGTAATCCCTCCCGACGCTTTTGCGTCGATCCTGTACACTTCCGGCTCTACTGGCATGCCGAAAGGAGTTGTCGATAGCCATCGCAACATCCTCCACGGGACTTTGAGATTCACGAACGGCCTTCACATCCATGCTGGCGACCGATTAACCTTGACCCATTCTTGCAGCTCCAGCGCTTCGGTAAGGCGTATTTTCCCTGCTCTGCTGAATGGCGCGTCGCTTTACCCGGTGGATCTGAACGAAGAGGGGATGGAAGGTCTTTTGGACGTGCTCGTAAGTCACCGGATCACTTATTTCAGCACCGGACGGATACGGGATGTTGTTCATGCTTTGGGGAAGGGGCAAGGTCTCGATGAGCTTCGCTTGGTTTCATTTGGGGGAGAAATTGTTCATAAGGCTGATGTGGAGTTGTGTCGGAGAATCTTTCCTCCCGATTGTCTCGTGGGGATATGGATGTCAACCACCGAAACCGGAAATATCACGCAGTATTTCATCGATAGTGATACTCAGATTGAGGGCGATATCGCTCCGATAGGATATCCGGCGGAGGATGTCGAGGTTCTCTTGCTGGGTGATGAGGGGCGGTCGGTCGATCCCGGGGAGCCCGGCGAAATCGTAGTCAAGAGCCGATATCTGTCTCCCGGTTACTGGAGACGGCCCGACCTTACCAACGCAAAATTCTTTCCCGATCCCAACGGCGGTGAAGATCGCCTGTATTTTACAGGTGATGTTGGCCGCATGGACCTGCAGGGATGTCTTTATCATCTCGGTCGCAAAGATGATCAAGTTAAGATCAGGGGATACCGAGTCGAGACAGCGGAAACCGAGGCCGCTCTGATCAAAATCGCGGGTATCCGGAAAGCTTTTGTGACGGCGCGTGAGATCGGTGCAGGCGATAAGCAACTCGTCGCCTACGTGGTGCCCGATATCGACCCCGTACCTACGGCGATGGCGTTAAGAAACGTACTCGCGCAATATCTCCCCGATTACATGATGCCATCGGCGTTCGTGATGCTCGAAGATCTCCCGCTGACGCCGGCGGGCAAAGTAGACCGCAGCGCTTTGCCGGCGCCAACTAACAAAAGACCCGATTTGGCGGTGCCCTATGCGGCACCGCGAAATATCGCCGAGGAAGAACTTGAGCATCTGTGGCGCGAGGCCTTGCGCTTAGACCGGGTGGGAATTCACGACAGCTTTTTTGATTTGGGCGGCGATTCGCTCTCTGCGATGCGGCTCGTATCGGCAGTGATCGAGGCCTTCCACTTACGGTTGCCCGTTCAAGCCTTGTTCCAATCGCCAACAATTGCAGAAATGGCGTCGGTTTTAGCTGCGAACAAAGCGGACCAAAGGCTCAGCAACGACGAGTTGGCTCGCGTCGTAACAGACTTGGAATCGCTGACTGATCTCGAAGCACAGCGCCTTTTTTCAGAGGCAAACAAACCCGCAGGCAACAAGAGTTAACCGGCGGCCGTTCAGAATAATTATTGTTCGTGGCATGAGGAGAGTCCATGTCAGGCCCGCAATCGACCATCGTAATCGTCCCTAGAGAACGGTTTAGCCATAGCGAGCGTTCCCTGCAGAACTTATACGAGAACACAAAGGTTCCCTTTGATCTCGTTTATGTCAGCGCAGGCGCCCCTGTGCGGCTGCAGAAGTATCTTGATGCCCAAGCAGAACAAAAGGGGTTTCATCTGCTCCGTTCGAATCGCTATTTATCGCCCAATCAGGCGCGAAATTTGGGCCTAAGCCAAGTGCACACCAAATACGTCGTCTTCCTGGATAACGACGCACTAGTCAGGCCAGGATGGCTCGACGCGCTGGTTCGATGCGCCGAGGAGACCGATGCCTGGGTTGTCGGCCCGGTTTACTTTCTGGGCGAGTTCGAGCGGCAAATCGTCCATATGGCCGGAGGGCTGATCCACATACGGGAGCAGGACGGCGAGCGGATTTTTTACGAAGAGCAACATTACTTTAATACACCGCTCGCTGAAGTGCGCAGGCCTCTTCGAAGGCAGACTTGCGGCCACCTGGAGTTTCATTGCCTGTTAGTACGGACGGATGTCTTCAACCGACTGGGGCCGCTGGACGAGGGGCTTCTTAGCGTGCACGAGCATCTCGACTTCTGCCTCGCCGTGAACCGCGCCGGCGGGTCCGTTTATCTCGAGCCAAAGTCCGTCACCACGTATATCCCACCGCCGCCGTGCGAATGGTCGGACCTGCCGTTTTTCATGTTGCGTTGGAGCGATGAATGGACCCTGGCCACCGCCCATCACTTCAATGAAAAATGGGGTATCGTCAAAGTCCTTCATATCACCGACCAGTCGAATTCAGCATTGGAGGACACCGTCATTCGGTTTGCCCGCGGACACCGGCGCCTGATGACGGGCCTGAGAATTAATGACAAGGATGTCGATCGACCGGAGTCGCCATTGGAACAAGCCGAACTGATGCTTGCCATGTTCCTGTCCGTTGATCGGGATCGCTTTGACCTGGCGTTGACGGCGGCGGATGGGAGCGTGATTCAGGCGACCATGGGACTTGGGCCTCAGAGGTTGTTGGAACGACTCCAGGCCGCGCTGCAAGAGGCTGACGAAAAAAACCTGGTCGTCATGTTTCGGCCGGTTGCGCAAGGGCGTTCTCGCGAATCGGCAATCGTACGTGTGGATGATTTGGACCCCGAGACGGCTCGACGCGTCAGTCCCTACGCAATGGTGACCCTTGAGACCATGCCGCAAATCTATCAATGCTGGTTCGCAGTGGACACCGGCAACTGGCGGAGCGAAGCTGCGTTGCGGCCGATAACGCCGGCGACCAGTAGGGGCAGAGGCGAAGGCTACTGCTCTGTTGCGGGCGGCCATGCTGCAGCGACGCACCGTGGCTTGGAACCCCATTCTTACCAGCCGAGGCTAGTAAGCGCTACGGCAGGGCTTTTGAACACAGTTAGTCAACTCGATGCGAAGGGTCTGCTACCTTATCTGGCCGGCGGCGTTAGATACTAACCGGAATGAAGTATCCCAGAGGATAGTTGTGCACGCATTTGCCCAAACCAACATTCAACTCATAAACCAGCTATGGAGCGGCGGTTACTCCGCCGGTGAGATTGAATCGGTTAACACGTCCTACGAGGTGGCGATGCGTCTGTTTACCGGCCTTTTTCGAGCGTCGGGCAAAACATTTATAGCCCATCTAGTCGGCACTGCCAGCATTCTTGGAAGCAATCGCGTGTCTTCGAATATAGTGGCGGCTGGCATGCTTCACGCCGCCTACTCATCGGGAGACTTCGGTGACGGCAAGGGCGGAATCACCGACGCAAAGCGCACATGGTTGCAGGCGATCGTCGGCAACGAGATTGAGGCGTACCTGGCGGGATATACAAAGTTGATTTGGAACGAGCAAACCCCGGCCGCGATCCTTGAAGGGATGGATGTGATGGGTGCGTTGGATCGCGAAGTTCTTCTAATCCGGCTGGCAAACGAGCTCGAAGAATGTCTAGATTTGGGAATTCTCTATTGCGGCGCGGAGAAACAGCGACTTGCGCGCTCCGACGGCGTCGGTGCGCTTATGATCCAAATGGCAAAATTATTGGGCTTCGACGCCTTAGCTATCCAGCTTGACGAGGCTTTTAGGGAGGCAGCGGGGGCGGAAATACCTCCAAGCCTGCGAAAGTCAAGCGGTCGAAACATTTCTTTTCTTATCGCACCCCAATCGTATCAGCGAGTCATGGACGCAGTTGCGAAGCGTTTGAGCAAATAGGCGGGATTCCCCGGTTGTCGAAGGGGTCTCGTAGGTAAAGAGGCAGTCACATTCTTTGATTATTAGGAGTTGAGATCATGAACGGGGAAATTAGCCGACCGGACGAACCTGCGACGATCGCGATCGCAGCCACGTTCGTCGCGGAGCCGGTGGAGCAGGGGCTTGGTTTCTGGTTGCAAGAACTGGAAATGCCGGCACGCATTACCTTTGCTTCTTACAATCAGGTTTTTCAGCAGCTCCTCGATCCGTCCAGCCTGTTTGCTGCAAATCGCGACGGTGTCAACGTTATTCTCGTACGCATCGAGGACTGGCAGAGCCATACAAGCAACCCTACTCCGCGGGCTACCCGTTTTCGGCAAGATGTCGAGCGCAACATGCATGATTTTTTAGACGCTTTAAAATCGGCGGTTGAGCGATCCCCGGTCCCTCATCTGGTCGTTGCTTGTCCCCCCTCTGTTGGGACTGTTCTGGATCCAAACCTCGCACAGGCCTGCAGCGAGGCAGAAAAGTTTTTGGCGTCGGAGCTCGATGAAGTCCGCGGCGTTTATTTTGCCACAGCGGAGGAATTGGCCGGTACCTATCCGGTCAACGACTATTACGACGAAAATGCCGACGATTTAGCGCAAATTCCGTATACACCAGTATTTTTCACCTCGTTGGCAACATGGATTGCGCGAAAGATATTTGCCTTGAAGATGGCTCATCCCAAAGTCATTGTTCTCGATTGTGACCAGACTTTATGGGGTGGGCTGTGCGGAGAGGACGGTCCGTACGGAGTGCAGATTGACAGCGCACGCGAAGCGGTTCAGGAGTTTTTTGTTCGACAGCACGATGCCGGCGTGCTTCTTTGTCTGTGCAGCAAAAATAACGAAGAGGACGTGTTCGAAGTATTCGATCGACGGGCGGAGATGAAGCTCAAACGCAACCATCTCGTCTCGTGGCGCATCAATTGGCAGTCCAAATCGGAAAACATTACATCCTTGGCTCAAGAATTGAATGTCGGACTCGATAGCTTCGTTTTCATCGACGATGATCCGGTTCAATGCGCAGAGATGCGATCGTGCTGCCCGGAGGTGCTGACGTTTCGGCTGCCGGAGACTGCGGACGGCGCGGTGAAATTTTTGAAGAATCTCTGGATTTTTGATCATCTCAAGGTCACCGACGAAGCCAGGGCGAGGACCGAGCTTTATCGGCAGGATATGCAGCGCGCGCTCGTTCGAAAAAGAAGCCTCAGTCTCAAAGAGTTTCTCGCAAGTCTCGACTTGACCGTTGAAATTTTACCTCTCACTTTGGAGCGGGTTTCGAGGGCGGCAGAACTCACCCACAGAACCAATCAGTTCAATCTTGCCCCGGCTAGGCGCTCAGAATCGGAAATTCAAAATCTGTGTCGGGCCGCCGGAACAGACTGTCTCGTCGTGCATGTGAAGGACCGCTTCGGCGAATACGGTATGGTGGGATTGATTATTTTGACGACAGGAGCGGATGCCATCAATACAGACGCATTTCTCTTGAGCTGCCGTGCGCTTGGTAGGGGTGTGGAGCACCGTATGCTTGCCACGTTGGGAGAGTTGGCGAATCAACGGAGACTGAATTGGGTCAATGTTCGGTGTGTTCGAACCGGTAAAAATCAACCAGCCATTGACTTCTTGGAAAGCGTGGGCGGCCATTTCAAAAATTTGAGCGACAGCGGTTGTCTTTTCAGGTTTCCGGCGACATTTGCCGCTTCGGTGCGCTACGAATCACGACTTGCGCCGGCATCGGAAGGGAGTGGGGAGATCTCGGAGGATGCGCCGGACGTTGATTCAAACCCCTCTGTTCACGACCGCCGTGTGAATGGCGATAAGTTGACTCTGATTGCAGAAGAGATGCGCGACGCCGACGAAATACACGAAATCATCGCCGGGCAGAAGCGGATGCGGCCCGCGATCCCTACGCCATTTGTCGCGCCCAAGCATCCCGTGGAGCAAAAGCTCGCTGAAATATATAGCGAGGTTTTAGGTGTCGAACGGATCGGCGTTAACGACAACTTCTTTGACCTGGGAGGACATTCCCTGCTTGCCATGCAAGTCCTATCTCGCGTGCGGCAAGATTTCCAAACAGATATTCCGATGCACGTCATGTTTAGCGGCAATTTTAGCATAGCCCAGCTTGCTTATGCCGTAGGTAAAAATCACGAACAGACAGCTGTGTACGAAATCGATGCGGTTTTAGACCAACTCGACAGGTTATCAAATGAGGAGGTTGCGCAATTGCTCAC
>JBLMXG010000029.1:0-3981 GCA_050257635.1 Chloroflexota bacterium | reverse complement strand
GATGTTGTCCTTTTCTATTCCCGGCAGTTCCGCCTTGACGACGATATCATCCTTCTCCTCAAAGAGGTCGATCGCCGGCGCTTTGAGCTCCATTTCGTCGGCCCTAAACCACCTCTCGGGCCACCATGGGCGCATCCTCCGGCCGAAGAAATCTTCAAACATCCGATCCATATCGCGTTCCCAACTGGTGAGGTCCATGAAGGGTCGTCGCGGGGCGATTGCCTTGGTTTCTTTTTCTTTGGCCTTTTCTGCCATGGCTTTTTCCTCCTTTATAAGAACGATTGTGCAGGTACGTCAGTTGGCAATCCGCAATCACTGTGCCACAGATTTGCGCCCTTTTTCCGCTTGTTGGCGAGCCAGTTTCGCATTCTTGAAAAAATCTTCACACTGTTCTCTCACATGTGCAACAGGGGATGATTCCGTCTGAGAAGGTCGGATAAAAACACTTGTACCACCGGATCCTAATAGGGACGTTATCTGGCACCTATCTTGCGCCGTTCCTCGGTTACGGAGCCTCGAGCTAGCATGATCGAAGTTCGATTTCACGGCCGCGGCGGGCAGGGGGCAAAGATCGCGAGTCGAATCCTAGGGCGCGCCGGCTTTCTGTCCGGTCTTCAAGCCCAGGATTTCGCCTTGTTCGGTGCCGAGCGGCGCGGCGCTCCGGTGGTATCTTTTACCCGACTCAGCAGCGAACCCATCGATGAGCGCGGCAATATCGATCGACCGAATCTGGTCGTCGTGATGGACGATTCGCTGCTGAAGGAAGCGGCTGGACAGGTTTTTCACGGCGTCGATGACAATACGCCGTTGTTTGTAAACGGATCTCGTGAGCGCCTCGAAGCGAACCTGAAGGATCTGCCTGCGGCAAACTTTCAATTTGTCGATTTGTCGGCGATCGCCCGCGAGCTGATCGGCAGCGTTTTCGTGAGCGCCGCCGCGGCCGCCATCGCCGGCAAATGCGTCCCGCTCATCAGTCAGGCGGCGCTCGAAGATGCCGTGAGATTTGAGCTCGCCGAGTTTGGCCTGGCGTCTGAACTGGTCGAAAAGAATGTCGTTGCGGCGAGGGCCGCATACCAAAGGACGCCAGCCGTCGATCTCACGGCAAAAATTGACAGCGCGTCCGCTTGGTCATGGCAGGCTGTTCCCTATCTCGGCAAGTCTCAATTTATCGGCCCGACGATTCGCCGGCGCGGTAGCGCGGCATTGCGCGAGACCGGCAACTGGCGCATCGAGCGGCCGGTGATCGACCTGGGGAAATGCAAGCGCTGCTTCCTCTGCTATCTCTACTGCCCGGAAGCGGCGATGCGCTTGGACGCGGATAATTTTCCCCATGTCGACTACGATCACTGCAAGGGCTGCATGATCTGCTACGAAGAATGCCCGACCGACGCAATCGCGCGGAGGATAGAGGAATGAAGCGATGCGCGGAATACCGGTCGATTGTCGGCGCGATTCATCACGCCCGAGGTGTAGCATGACTCACACGATGCTCACTGGAAACGCCGCTGCCGCTTGGGGCGCCCGTCTTGCCGCCGTTGATTATGTGCCGGCATTTCCGATAACCCCCCAGACGGAAATCGTCGAAACCTTGGCGCGTTGGTGCCGGAGCGGGGATATGCAAGCGCGTCTGGTGATGATGGATTCGGAGCATTCGATGCTGGCTGCGGCTTTGGGCGCAGCCGCTGCCGGCGTGCGGGTCTTCACGGCCACTTCCAGTCAGGGATTTCTCTACGGCTTCGAGATGCTCTATGCGATCGCCGGACTGAGGCTGCCGCTTGTCCTAGTGAACGTGTCGCGCGCGCTTGCCCATCCGATTACTCTGGAGCCGGATCACAACGATGTACTCTCCGCGCGCGATACCGGTTTTCTTCAGTTTCATTGCGAGACCAGTCAGGAAGTGCTCGACTCGATCCTAATCGCCTATCGTTTGGCCGAACATCGAAAAATAGTGCTGCCCACCATCGTCAACCTCGACGGCTTTTACCTGTCGTTCACCCGCGAGCCGGTCGAAATCCCGGAGCGGGAAAAGGTCGGAGAGTTTTTGCCGGATTTCGCTCCCACCTACCCAGTCCTCTCCGGTAAAGAACCGGCGGCTCTGGGCGCTGCGGTGCTCGATGCAAGTTTATACAGCTACTTCAAACACCAGATGCACCACGCCGCTGAAGATGCACTGTCGCTCTACCCACAGATCGCTGCGGAGTTCGCCGAAAGCTTTGGCCGGCGCTACGACCCTGTCGAAGCGTTCATGCTCGAAGACGCCGACTATGTCATCGTCATGACCAATTCCTTTGCGTCCATGGGGAAGGCGGAAATCAGACGCCTGCGCAAAGCTGGAAAAAAAATTGGCATGGCGCGCCTGCGCATGATCCGGCCCTTTCCCCATGAAGAGCTGCAACGGCTTTTGCGCGGCCGCAGAGGCGTCACCGTGGTCGATCAGAACATATCGGTTGGCAAAGGCGGAATCTTATTCAGCGAGATCGCGAGCGCGCTCTACGGCCTGAGCGACCGCCCGCCCGTGCTGCTATCGTTCATCGGCGGACTGGGCGGCCGAAGGTTTCGCGCCGGTGAGTTCGACGGCATGCTCGGAAAAATGGAGAGCCCCGACGAAACGGCTGCCGAGATGGCGCAACCACATTTGCTCTTCACGGGCGAAGAGTGCCGCGAAGTCGGCCGCTTCTTTTCTATCGCGGAGGAAAAACCATCATGAAACGGATTCCTCCTCGGATGGAAACCGTACTCCCGCCAAGGCGCCAAGACGCTAAGTTCGGAATCGAATTTCACCTTTGCGCCTTCGCGCCTTTGCGGGAGACATCCCGACCGGACGGAAAAATTTATGAAACGTGAAAAGTACAAGAGCCTGCGCACGATCTCCCGCGCCGATCCGGTCGGACCCGGCGGCCCGCTCTGCGCCGGCTGCGGCGGCCAGCTGAGTTTGCGCCTGTTTCACAAGGCGCTCGGCGAGAATGTGATCTTTGTCAACGGCGCGAGCTGCTCGACCTTGCTCGCCACCTATCCTTTCACGCCGCTCAATTCATCGTGGATTTATACCGCCATGGCGTGCGCCCCCGCAGGCGCCCAGGGCGTGCGCGACGCTTTGGATATTCTCCAAGCGAAAGGCAAGCTGCCGACGGCGCAAGAGCGCAAGGTCGTCGTGCTCACCGGCGACGGCGCCGCTCAGGATATCGGTCTGCAATCGACCATGGCGGCGATTCATCGGGGCTTGAATTTTTACTATCTCTGCTACGACAACGAATCCTACGGCAACACCGGCTTTCAAACTTCGGCGAGCACGCCCTATGGCGCGCGCACTTCGACCGAACCGATCACGCCGCGATCGCCACATGGAAGCCTGCACGGCCGGCGCGACCTGTTCGAGATTTGGCGCGTGCAAAAGCCGGCTTATATCGCGACCCTCTCCGCCGCCTATCCTCTGGATCTATCCGAAAAAGTCTATCGCGCGTCGCAACATGACGGGCCCAAACTTTTCATCGCCCACTCGCCCTGCCCGCCCGGCTGGGAAATCGATCCGGAATGGTCCATCGATATCGGGCGCGCGGCGGTCGAAACCGGCATCTGGCCGCTCAAGGAAGCGGTCCACGGCGAGGTGGCGCATACCTACGTCCCACGCAAATTCGAACCGGTGGAAAGTTATCTCAATCGCCAGGGGCGCTTCCGCCATCTGTTCGAGCCCGAACGGGATGAGAAAACCATCGCCCATATTCAGGCGACGGTGGACGAATACTGGCGCACAGCGCTCCGCGAGCGCGGGGAGTCGCACCGCGAAGGTTCCGGCGCAGCGGCATCGCAACCGCGCCTCGGAGTTTCTCCCGCAAAGCCGCCAAGTCCGCAAAGTTCGGAGATGAAGGGTGAAAATAATTAGAACTTTTTATCTTCCTTCTCGAAGCTTGGCGCCTTTGCGCCTTGGCGCCTTGGCGGGAGAAATTTCCGACTTCGAGCGCTGCCCGCGTCCAAGTTATTTGC
>JBLMXG010000028.1:0-4283 GCA_050257635.1 Chloroflexota bacterium | reverse complement strand
AGCTCATAATGCTTTCCTTTCATCGTAGATCTCTCTGCGATTACCGAGGGCAACGAGATGATCGACCTCGCGTCCTGGATGAAGATAACCCGCCAATCGCCAATTCGAAGCCGGCACGCATGCCGGGGAGCGCGCACTCACAATGCGGGTGGCATCGGAGCAATCATTAAATTGGCTCTCGGGTGCCACGGCGAGCGCTTTGGCGGAACGACTGCCCGTGTAGTTAGCCTCACCCGTGATGAGCACGCGCGCCATGTTGGCTCCGAGCCGCGCAAACGGCAAAGCCAAAGCCGGCGGCGTTTGTGCTACGTTGTACACAATCGAACTACTGAGCCACGAATTGAGACATGTGCCGGATTCGATCGTTCCTCGCCGCTAAGGCGATCAGCTTAACGGCGTACGAAAACGTACGGCCCGACGGGTCGCCCCACAATCCTGAAAAACTCTTCGAACTGCCTTCGATTTGTGACTACTCCGAGCTTATTTCGGTAAAATATCGGGGGCGATAGCGGGCGCACCACCTCGATCGGCTCCATGGGCTCATCCATGCAGCTCACGGCATCGTTATTGTTCTTCGTGATCCTTGCGGCGTATGTCATTCAAAACCTCCATGACATGTTCAGCCCCATAACTCGCCTATTAGGCTCCCGACTCATAAACGCGTTGAGATTACTCGCCAGTTTTTCTCACTCTTTTGGCATAAGCGTACAAGTGGCTCAATCTCGCTGAGTTTTCAGATTTATGAATTTTGAGCCTAGTTCTTGGTGGCATTGACGAAATGCGAAAATCGATAGTCACTCTTGCAGAATCGACTCCAATGAGATCCGCGAATTCGCGAGTCACGCGTTCAATGAACAGCGCCAACTGTTTGGACTTTGATTGCCTGTCTAGCTCATCGACTTGAAATTCATGAACCCATTGTGCGAGTTCCTTCAGTCCGACTTTGGTCAAACCTGAACGCTTGGTTTGGTCATCGAGTGGGATGAAAACGGGTACGCCCGGTTCGGTGGTACGCTCGTATTTTCGAACGTAATCGTCGAATGCTTTAATGAGCGTCCCAGTTTCGAAGCAAAACACCTCGATTTGGTTGGGAGATGTCGAGGGTACTGCTGCGATTATCCAATCAACGCTCGAGGCTGTTTTCCAGCCGCCCTTCTCTCGGGGAACTAGGCCAATCTCGCGTTTTTGCGATGTGCGCACAGCGATGTTACGCGGCGGTTCCCGCCCTTTAATCGCAGTCAGTCGCGCACCTGGTGCAACCCCGGCCACAGTGGTGACCTCTACCTCGTAACCGCGGTGTTGCAACGCAAGTCGCGCAACGTCGCGTAGTTGCTGCCTCGAGTACGTCAACGAGCTACCTCCAACGATATTTAATATTCCAAGTTGACTATTGATGCAATATCAAATATACAAAAGCAGTGTTTGAAGTATTCCTCGAACCCGGGAGGGATCGATGGGGGAGGCGGACAATCGGGTCGGATATGGCCGACCGCCCAAAGAAACTCGATTCAAGCCCGGCAAAAGCGGCAACCCGGCGGGCCGCCCAAAAAGCAGGCCGACGATCGACGATTTTGTTCGCAAGCTGCTCGATGAGCCGACTACGATCATGACCGACGGGCGCAGGATCACCGTTTCGGGCCGGGAGGCCGTCGCCGTGAGATATTTCGAAGGTGCGCTCGAGGGCGACCGCGATGCACTAAAAAAAGTCAACGCCGTCGATCAAGAACGCGATCGGTTTGAGGACGAAAACGAAACGGAAACCGTTCCCCCCGAAGACGCCGAGATCATGGAGCTTTATGCGGAGCAATCAGCCGACACGGCGTCGGCCGATCCCAAGCCGGAGTCGCCACCATTGAAGACCGTAGAAAATGGCAGCGAAGATGCCGGTAGCCGCTGATCTGGTTCGCAATCATTTTGCGGCTTTCGTGAGAAAGTGTTTTGCATCCCTGCATCCGGGACAGTTGCTCGGTAAGCAGCCTTATGTTGACTATCTGTGTAGCGTGATTTCGAGTGTGTTCGAAGGCCACACCACGCGCCTCATAATCAATTTACCGCCCCGCCACTTGAAGAGTTTTATCGGTTCTGTGTGCTTGGCGACATGGTGGCTAGGCCACCGACCTTCGTCCCATCTCCTGATCGTGACGTATAGTGAGCCACTAGCTCACGATCTTGCTTATCGCATCAACACAATCATGTGCTCGCCTTGGTACCAGCAAATGTTTCCCACACGAATCTCTCAAAACCGTTTCGCCGTAACCAATTTTTCTACGACCGAGGGCGGCGGTCTTTATGCGGTTTCAATGGCCGGCTCGCTCACCGGTTATGGTGCCGACCTGATAATTTTCGACGATCCGATTAAGATTACTGATTCCGACAACGCAGTGCTGCTGCAGAAGATCAATGATGATTTCGATGATCTGGTTATGACGCGGCGCAATAATCCCAAAACCGTTCCGGTAGTGATCGTCGCCCATCGTTTGAACGAAAATGACCTGTGCGGACATTTACTTGAAATAGGTGGTTGGGAGCATGTATGTCTTCCGTTTATCGCGCTGCAGGATACCATGTACGGCGACTGGTACCGAAAGAAAGGCGAACTGTTGCGCGTAGAGGCATATGAAGAATACGATATTGCACGGATCCAGGCGAGCGGCCGTTATTTCACTCTTTACCAACAATGCGTTGCTCTCGAAGAGCAACGTATAAAGCCAGAACATTTTGGGAAATTTGCAGCATATGAAGTTCCGAGCCGAATCGCGGCTGTGTTAAGCGTGGATGCAAGTCTGTGCAGCGGTCCTCGCAATAGTTTTTCGGTGATCCAAGCGTGGTGGTGCTCGGGCGATTTTTATTACTTGCTCGATCAATGGCGGAAACAGTGTGACTACGAGGAGCTATGGAGCGCATACAAGAAATTTTGCGGTTTCTATAATCCGGTGGTTGCCATTATCGAACGCGCGGCCAATGGCAGTTCTCTCATAAGAGATTCCAGGCGCTGGCGCCGCAATGTCCGGATAGTAGAAATTGTGACCGATCACCGCTCAAAGATGGAGCGATTAATGCCGCATATCGAGACAATCCGGGCCGGGCGTATCAGCCTGCCGTCAGACGCAATATTTGCGGAGGACTATTTGGCCGAAATGACCGCGACCACGCCAGTCTTTTTCGATCAGATTGATGCGACCGTGCAATATCTCGAAACGATTAAGAAATTATTGCCCTTACAACCGCCTCTGCCGCGCGCTCTAGGCGTAGCCTATAATTCGCGCGGCCGGATAACGCTGGATCGAAATATGGCGACGCGCGTGCTGGTGTCTAACCGGCCGCGCCGGCGCTGACAACTTTAGCCGAACTGCGCTGTTTGACATCGTGAAGAGCGCTACGCGAGGGCGGATACCCGTCGGTCCCTTCGCGGTCGAATACGGGCGAAGCAACTTCGTCGTATCCGCTCTTGCTGCGGCGCAATCAAAACCGATACCGTGACAAAAAATTCCCTGTTAAATTCCCTGTTAGCAGGGAATTGTGTGTCGCAAAAAACGCGGCAACGTAACACGCAATCGACTTGAAATAGCGCCGAAGTCTATCCGCCGACGCTCAGTTCGATGTGGAAGCTTGAGGCGGCGAGGGGATGAAACGCGTCGGTATTACTAGCTGGACGCATCGGCTACATGAGGGCCAAAAATGTTCAGCCGGACGCCAGCTCGGAAGACACTTTGAGTAGCGGCAAAAGAAACGAGAGGCAATGTCCGTTCGACGCTGCATGCATTCTGCGCGATTAGTGCAGCCTGAACTCGCCGTTGATCGGCTTCAGTTCCGCCGGCTTGATCAGCTTGCAATGGGCGACCTGCACTGAATACAGCGGCGCCTCCAGCTTTTCCTGCCAGAAGGCCAGGAAGCGCTGCAGCTCGGGAAATTCGGGGAACATGTCATAGGCCTGCCACACGAAGGACTGCAGCAGCCAACGGTGGTCGGGACGCCGGTACAGGATGTGGGCGGTAGTCAGGCCGTAACCATTGACCTGTTTGAGGAAGTCATTGGAAAACCATCGAAACCATCGAATCGTCCGTGCGTCGGAAGTCGAGTTTCCATTTCTGGTACCTCACTTTGCAAGCCGAAAAAATAAACAAGCTGTTTAAAATCAAGGCGATAGCAGCAAGGCCTTGGCCTGCCAACAGCCCCGGCCCTAGCCCAGCGGCCCTCAGGCGAGAGCTAGCGGCCAGCCCCGCCGCCGCCGTTAACCATTGATCTCCAAAAGCTTTTAAGGCTCTTGGCACTCGCCACAATCG
>JBLMXG010000027.1:0-8512 GCA_050257635.1 Chloroflexota bacterium | reverse complement strand
CGAGAAATCTAATCTCCGTCCGGTCGGGTTAAGTGACCTAGAAAGGGAGACTGATAGAAAAGTGATTAGGTGAAACATCAAGGATTTCAATCGAATCCTGTGCATGCCGAAATCAAGATGAAACAGCGAGTGGCCCGATGCCGCTGAGTTGCAGCTCAACCGATTTGTCCTTGCGCTGCGTAACGGGTAATAGCACACTACAAAGCGCTATGCTTCTTCGTAGGACAATGGCGCCCGGGCCGTTCTGATGGAGGTTTGGTTTCGGGTTAGTGCGCCCATGTTCTTGCGCCGTATCTGAGAATTGCGGCGATGCTTGTTAGCCGAAACTCGTCACGATCTGAGAGAGGTTGGTTCGCGTGACTCCGATTGTAAAGGGAATTTACAGTAGTCTCTTGCCGCTTCAAGGCCCACCAGAGTACATATGATCAAAATCGTGTATTGATAAGAGCTTGGAGAGCGAAGGTAACTTTATTAATGAAATTATCTAGCGTTAGAAAGTATAACAAATTTCTTGAAATGCCCCAGTTATTATGGCAAAAATGCCAGGTAGTCTGTGTGAGCCTTTGATAAGGGTTATTCAGCAAGGAGAGGCGTTGCCGGGTCGTCTAACCTGTGCCTCCGACAAGGGACTAGAGCCAAGCGGTTCCACGTTGACCGCTCGGTCGAGACGAGCTACGCAACACACCATGGCAAGAGCCGTTCCCCGAGCCGCTGATTTTCTGGCCTCACTACCATGCGTTGTGTATGAGTCCACGGCTGAGTTGACCGTTCGGATTATCTCTGCTAACGCGTTTGAACTCCTCGGTATCCGACCCGAGGCAGTGCAAGGCAATCGGTCTTTATGGCACGATCGGATTGTCCCAGAAGATCGTGATCGAGTCCTCGCACGCCTCGATGATCTAGAGGGTCTCAAGATCGTTGGGGAGGAGCACAGGCTCATCGATGATCAGGGGTTGCCGATCCGGGTATTCCATGGTTTTCGAAAGGTTGGCAGTGGCCCGCGAGCTTGCATCCGCGGCTTTATCACGCCCGTAACGTGCCGGGACACAGTGGGGTCCCCTGATAGCAGCGCGATCTCGCAATTCATTCACAAAATGGGCAATCACTTCCAGCTGATGAACCTCGTGATCGGATCCATGCGACGCCATGGTACCTCCCTCGATGAGGTTGATCAATTACAGATGACCATCGACCGAGCCGTCGAATTCACACAAGCTTTCTCACAATATAACCAAGCTGCGGCACAATTTTGCGAACTCGATTTGGGCGAGATCCTGCGTTCCATAACACAGTCTAACAACAGGTTGTTTAGTGAAAGAAGAGTGTCGTTTGAGGCGCTCATCCATGAGTCGCTCGACGGCGTAGCGATGCAAGGTGATCCGCTTCTTCTCGATCTCGCATTAGGTTCGATTTTGCAAAATGCTCTCGATGCGACGAAGGCGGCCGATCGGGTCATATTCGAAGCGAAGAGATCAACCACCCCCTCCGGAAGCGTTGTCCGGATTTCGGTCGCAGACAGCGGTCGCGGTATGGAAAAAGAGACTCTGGCCAGGGCTGCGGATCCTTTCTTCACGTTGAGCCCGGAAAGGGTCGGGCTTGGGCTCAGTATGGCCATGCGCGTTGTCCAGATGCACGGGGGGATATTGACCATCACCAGCGACGAAGGGCAGGGTACTAGGGTTGAAATCGTCCTGCCGCTGGAAAAATCGTTCGACCACGTAGAGAGGTAAAACCGCTCGCGGCGGCGTCAAAATCAATCGATCATGTATAACGTTTTAATCGTCGAGGATCACGACCGGCTTAGGGAGCAATTGGGTCAATTTTACGAACAAGAGGGTTTCCGGGTTACAACCGCGTCATGCGGTGAAGATGCGGTTAAGAAGCTTGCCGAAGATAAGTTTGCGCTGGTTGTCTCCGACGTAAAAATGCCCGGCATGGACGGTTTTCAATTGGCGCGCCATGTCCGAGAGAAGTATGCCGACACCGACGTGATTCTGATCACCGCTTTCGGTAATGTCAAGCAAGCCGTGGAAGCCATGAAGTTGGGCGCAAGTGATTATATTACCAAACCGTTCCAACCAGAGGCGATTCGTCTCGTCAGCGAAAAGCTGATCGAGAAACGCCGGCTGCGCGAAGAAGTTCGAGAGCTGCGACAGCGGGTTCAAGACGAGTACCAGCTCGAGAATATTCTGAGCAAAAGCCCCAAAATGCTCAAAGTATTCGATTTGATACGAGCGCTAGCGGAAACGGATTCGGGGGTAATGATTACCGGCGAAACGGGTACGGGGAAGGAATTGGTGGCGCGCGCCATCCATAATTTAAGCCGGCGCCAGGCGAAGCCCTTCGTCGCGATTAACTGTGGTGCGTTTCCCGACACGCTGCTGGAGAGCGAACTATTCGGCTACGAAAAGGGAGCCTTTACCGGAGCGGTTCAGAGTCGAGCCGGAAAAATCGAGATCGCTGACGGCGGGACGCTTTTTCTCGACGAGATTGAGACTATGGCGCCGCCGATGCAAGTCAAGCTGCTAAGGGTATTGCAAGAGCGCGAGGTCGAGCGCCTGGGTGGCAACCGCAGGGTGAAAGTCGATATGCGCGTGGTCGCCGCCACCAACGTGGATCTGAAGGTCTGCCTTGCCCGCGGCAGCCTGCGCGAAGATTTCTACTATCGCATCAATGTGATCCCGTTACAGTTGCCACCACTGCGTGAGCGGCTGGAAGATCTCCCCGTGCTGATAAATCATATCCTCAGCAAACATCCCGTCGCTCAGGAAAGGAAGATTCGCCAAGTCAGCGCTAAGGTCCTAGATCAAATGCTCGCTTATCATTGGCCGGGAAATATTCGAGAGCTCGAGAATATTCTCGAGCGGGCCATCGTTAAGTGCCGCGGCGAAGTGATTGAGGAGGTTGATCTGCCTTCGCCGCCGCAGCGGATTCCCGATCGATTATACGTGAGCGATGGTGACGGAGAGCTATCGCTGAAGCAGTGGTTGTTGCGAAGTGAAAAGGAATATCTGAGAAGGCTTCTGAGCAAGCACAAGGGGGCCATTTCCTTGACAGCGAACGAGGCGAAAGTCGACAACAAGACGCTCTATAGGAAGATGCAGAGACACGGCCTGCACAAGGAATCCTTTAAAGACGTAGGTTAGCCGTGGGTGAATCTTTCCTTTGCTTGTCAAACCCCAGAGCACTTCAAAACAAGTCTTATTCATCTGTTTTCGATCGTCCAAACGCTAGTGGTTCCGTAACTCTCAAGGTGCAATTGTACAAACATGGCTGGGGTCAGACCCTCAAAGGGCGAGTCCAAAACCAACGCAGTATTGCTGCCCCGTTATCAGAAACATTCCGTGCGAGTGATTATAATTGATCTGTACATTGGCACCAGTTAATTAAGCGAAAATACATGCCCAGTCTAAAACTGAAGGGTCTCGTTCTTAGCGGCGGCCGGGGTACAAGGTTGCGTCCGCTGACACACACGGCGGCAAAACAACTCGTTCCGGTGGCCAACCGTCCTATACTGTTCTATGTGCTCGATAACCTCTCGGAAGCGGGAATTCGCGACGTCGGGATTATCCTATCTCCCGAAACCGGCAAGGCGATTCAAGAAGCGGTCGGTGATGGCAGCCGTTGGGGCATAAAAGTAAAATATATTGTCCAGGAGCAGCCGCTGGGGCTGGCCCACGCGGTTAAGGTCGCAAGGCCATTTTTAGAAGCAAATCCGTTCGTCATGTATCTCGGTGACAATCTGATCGGAACCGGCATCCGCGGATTTTGTGAGAGCTTTGAGCGCTCCACCGACGACGCCAATATTTTACTCAAAGAAGTGACCGAGCCATCGAGCTTCGGCATCGCGGAGATTGACGGCGAGGGCAAAGTAATTCGTCTGGTGGAAAAGCCGAAGGAGCCGCGGTCGAACCTTGCCTTGGTGGGAATTTACTTTTTCTCGAGCAAGATTCATGAGGCAATCGATCGGATTCGTCCCTCGTGGCGCGGCGAATTGGAAATTACCGACGCGATCCAGGAGCTTTTGAAGCAGGGCCGCATCGTGTTGAGTCATCGGTTGGATGGATGGTGGTTGGACACGGGAAAAAAAGACGATTTGCTGACCGCCAACACCGTGGTCCTCGACGAATGGGTCAAGCGGCGGATCGACGGCAAGGTCGAAGCAAACAGTCAGGTCACCGGGCGTGTTCAACTCGGTAACGGGAGTCGAGTGATCGGCAGCACAGTGCGCGGTCCGGTGGTGATTGGTGAAGATGTGTTGATTGAAAATTCATTCGTCGGGCCATTCACGTCGATCGGAAACAGCTGTCGAATTGTCGCGGCGGTTCTGGAACATTGCGTACTTCTCGAGAACGCGCGAATAGAACAGGTCGATCGGCTCGAGGATAGTTTGATCGGCAGAAATTCCGCAGTGATCAAGAATCATAAAGCGCATCAGGCTTACCGGTTGATGATCGGAGATGACTCCGAAGTCGTGCTCTGATGCCTTTTCACTTTACGCACACCGCTATTCCAGAGGTTGTTGTTATCGAACCGCGGACTTTTCCCGATGCGCGTGGGTTCTTTCTAGAAACATACAAACGCTCGGAATTTGCCGCCCACGGAATTACTGGAAACTTCGTTCAATGCAATCAATCACACTCATTGCAGGGCACCGTTCGCGGATTGCATTATCAGAAGCAGCCCAGGGTTCAATGCAAGCTCGTCTGGACGGTATCGGGCGAAATCTACGATGTCGTGGTCGATTTGCGGCGGGATGGCCCTACGTATGGAAAATGGGTGGGGTTGACGTTGTCGGCCGAAAACAAAAAATTACTTTACGTGCCGGCCGGGTTTGCCCACGGGTTTTGTGTCACTAGCGATGATGCCCAGGTTATATATCTGACAACCGAGGAGTATGCGCCCGATCATGAGGCA
Source organism: Chloroflexota bacterium (assembly GCA_050257635.1). Taxonomy (GTDB): domain Bacteria; phylum Desulfobacterota; class Binatia; order UBA9968; family UBA9968; genus DP-20. The sequence goes on along the minus strand of JBLMXG010000027.1, from coordinate 3,595 downwards.
GGCGTGATCTGGAACGATCCTGATTTAGCCATCCGGTGGCCGATTGTCGAGCCCAAACTGTCTCCTCGTGACCGCAGCTGGCCGACACTCAAACTGGCGGACAACAACTTCCGTTACCAGGGGCCCACATACGCAGATAATCTTTGATCGAAGTCTTTGCAATCTATGAAAACCATCCTCGTAACCGGGGGCTGCGGCTTTATCGGGAGCAACTTTGTCCGGCTGCTCTGTGGTGAGACCGATTATCGAGTTGTTAATCTTGACGCTCTGACTTATGCAGGCAACCTGGAAAACGTTGCGGATGTCACCTCGGAGAATTACCGATTCGTAAAAGGAAATATCGGGGATCGAGATCTCATTGGTCGCTTACTGGAGGAAGAAAATCCCTGGGCTGTCGTCAACTTTGCCGCAGAATCCCACGTCGACCGGAGCATCGTGGACGCTTCGCCATTCGTGCAGACCAATGTTGCGGGAGTGCAAACGCTTCTCGAGGCAACGCGAAAGCACCCTGTGGAGCGCTTTGTCCAGATCTCCACCGACGAAGTTTACGGCGATAAGGAGGGGCAGGAGCCATCGAGTGAGGAGTCGCCGGTTTCGCCCAGCAGTCCCTATGCCGCGACAAAAGCCGCCGCTGATTTGCTTTGTTTTTCCTACCGCCGAACCTATGGTTCGCCGGTCCTCGTGACCCGCAGCTCGAATAACTACGGTCCTTATCAGTTTCCAGAAAAGTTCATTCCATTACTGATTCGAAATGCGCTCAATGAACTGGATCTCCCAATCTACGGCGACGGCAAGCAAGTTCGTGACTGGCTTTTCGTCGAGGACAACTGCCGGGGGATTCTCGGCGTGATCGAAAAGGGCCGCCTCGGTTCGATTTACAACATCGGCACCGGCGAGGAACGAACCAACCGCAACGTCGCAGAGGCCATCTGCGTCGCGCTGGCGGAACGAAAGGGCATCCCGCTGAGTGAGCTCAAAGGGCGAATACAGTCCGTCAACGACCGACCCGGACATGACCGAAGGTACGCCATCGACACCACAAGGGTTCGCGCCGAGATTGGCTGGAGACCGCGAATGGATTTCACTACGGGGCTAAAACAGACGGTGGATTGGTATCTCGCGCACGCCGACTGGGTCAGAGGGGTCACGTCGGGAGAGTATCGCAACTATTATAACTCGGTCTACACTCACGCTTGGAGCAAAGGGCCAGACGTATAGGATCGATGACCTCACGCCGAGAACACGAGCGCAATAGTTGCAGGCTGCGGCTGTAGCTCAAACAATACAAATAGTCCTGGCAGCTTGCGGCTGTGCGGCCTGCGAGCAACGGAACTGCGTTTTCAACTCATACCGCCAACCGACCGTTCAAAGCTACGAGCTTTCTCATGAGCGCCAAACGAATTGCGATTCTGGGCAGCACCGGGCAACTTGGCACGGAGCTCGTCGATGTGCTGCGGCAGGACGATAAATTCGACGTCCTTGCCCTGAGTCACGCTGAGGCCGATTGCGCCAACGCTAAGGCGGTTTATGATGTCTTGATCTCTGCAGGGCCACGGATCGTTGTTAACTGCGCCGCTTCTGTTCGAGTCGATGATTGCGAGGATCACCCTGAAGACGCATTTCGTGTTAACGCCGCCGGCGCCTTGAACGTCGCCAGGGCTTGCACGGCGCTCGACGCGCTTTGCGTTTACATCAGCACCGATTATGTCTTCGACGGTGCCAAGGCGACGCCGTACGTTGAGCCTGACCCTGCTTTCCCGGTTAACGTGTACGGAGTATCAAAGCTCGCCGGCGAATGTTTGGTCCGGCAAGCGGCGCCGCGTTGGCTGATCGTTAGAACCGCAAGCCTGTTTGGTAAAACTGGCGCGCGCGGCAAGGGCGGTAACTTCGTTGAAACCGTCATCGCAAGAGCCAAGGCAGGCGAAACATTAAAAGTTGTCAATGATGTTCGAATGTCGCCGACTTACGCCCGAGATGCCGCGACCGGCCTCGCCGCTCTCCTCGACTTGGAGACGACCGGCATTGTTCATTTGACCAATGACGGTGCCTGTAGCTGGTATGAATTCGCACAACTAGCATTGAAGCTGATGGCCTTGTCCGCTCCCCTGATTCCGATCTCGTCGGGTCAGTACCTGAATCGAGCACGCCGCCCGGCCAATTCAGCTCTCAGAAGCGAGCGCTTTTTAGTGAAGCTGCGCCCATGGCAGGAGGGGCTAAAGGCATACCTGATAGAAAAGGGGCATATTGCCGGGCGCCAGGGGCGCCGCGACGCAATCGACGACAGAAAGAATAATTAACCGCAAGGGCCGCAAAGAATAACTATGAGTTCTTTGTGTTCTTTGTGGTTTAAAGATCCGGAAGAATTAACCACATAGAACGCAAAGAGCGCAAAGAAAAGGAGAGTTCCGAACTTGGCGTTGTTAGCGCCTTGGCGCGAGGTCTATCCGGGTCCGAGAGTCTCGGGACGTGAGAAACTTGCGCGTCCCGCGCAAATTCTAAAGTAAGTATTGCAGAAGACGCAGAGAAAAACTCTGTGCCTATGCGTTCCTTGTGGTTGAAAGTCGAAGATTAGACTCCTATGGCGAGCGCTACAATTATCGTTCCTTGTTACAACGAAGAAAAACGCCTCGAAATCGACAGCTTCAGGAGTTTTAGAAGTGCGTCGCACACCATCCGCTTTTTATTTGTCGACGACGGCAGCACGGATGGAACTCTCCGATTGCTGAAGTCATTGAATGCAGCCGATCCGGCAACGTTTCAGGTACTGCACTTTGCGGAAAACCACGGCAAGGCCGAGGCCGTCAGGCGGGGAATTTTGTCGGCTATCGATGCCCACCCGGACTACGTCGGATTCTGGGATGCCGATCTGGCGACTCCGTTAGCCGCGATTGACGAGTTCATAGATGTCGCGGAAAGCCGCCGCGAGCTTGAATTGATCATCGGATCGAGGGTTAAACTTCTGGGACGAAACATTGATCGGAGAGCGACACGCCACTACCTTGGACGACTTTTCGCCACCGGGGTTTCGATCGTGCTCGGGCTGGCGGTTTATGACACGCAGTGCGGCGCCAAGCTCTTCAGGGTCTCTCCGGCCATGAGATCGCTATTCGAGCGACCATTTCTCTCCCGCTGGATTTTCGACGTGGAAATACTCGCGCGCCTAATACAGGCGCGTCGCGGAATGCCGCTGCAGCTGCCCGAGCAGGCAATATTCGAGATACCACTTCAAGCATGGCGGGACATCCCGGGATCAAAACTCACCTGTTACGACTTCGCGCGGGCAGGATGGGAGCTTTGGCGGATTTACTACCACTACTTCAGACGCTGCCGGCGCGACCCTCTCCGAGGCCCTTAGCTCTTGGCGGGCCACGCTTACCGATCGACTAAGGCGTTATTATTGATCGGTCGCGCATGCCCTGCTAGAAGGCTTTTCAGACTTCCCTATAAGGAAAATTACTAAAGCTTAGTTGCCACTGGTGTAGGGAATTTTGGCAGTACTTTTTGTCAGATCTGTCCAGAACTTACCGAATATCATAGGAATAAGTGTTTATTTTGCCAAGCTTTCTAATTGGTGCGCAATTTGCTTACATCTGTC
>JBLMXG010000026.1:0-8126 GCA_050257635.1 Chloroflexota bacterium | reverse complement strand
CGCCGAACGCGGCCACCACCGAACGCTCGATTATTTGCACGAGACTTGCCGCGTCGTCTTGGACGAGACCGGTCTGTTGCCGCACTCGAATCCGGGCGTGATGGGGCGAGGTGATCTGCAGCGCCTCAAGGAAGTGAATCCGAGCATGGGGCTGATGCTCGAAAGCGTCAGCGAGCGACTACTGCTTCCCGGCGGCGCTCACGATAATGCGCCTGATAAGAAGCCGGCGGTGAGATTGCGTACATTGGAGCTGGCCGGCGAGCTGCATCTGCCGTTTACCACCGGAATTCTGATCGGCATCGGCGAGAGCTGGGAAGAGCGCATCGATTCCTTGCTCGCTATCCGAGAGCTGCATCGGAGCTACGGCCATATTCAGGAAGTCATCGTGCAGAATTTTCGCGCCAAACCGACCATCCCCATGCGCGCCCATGCGGATGCGACGCGAGACGATATGCTGAAGACGATCGCTTTGGCGCGCTTGATTCTGGGCGGAGAAATGAATATCCAAGCGCCGCCCAATCTCACTCTGGACGGTTACGAGCTTTATCTGGAAGCGGGCATCAACGACTGGGGCGGGGTGTCGCCGCTGACGCCGGACTTTATCAATCCCGAGGCTCCATGGCCGACGCTGCAAATGCTGCGGGAAAAAAGCGCCCAAGCCGGCTTTGAGCTCAGGGCGCGCTTGCCGATATATCCCGAATATATTCAGCAAGGCGATAAGTATCTCGCCCGGCCGCTCATTCCATACGTCGAATCACTCTGCGGACCGGACGGGTTGATCAGAGACAACGGGCCGCTGCGGTGCTTACCAACACACCAACACTCCATCACTCCAGTTGCGCCGGTACTTTGCCGATGATCACAGTTCTCAGCGGCGGCACAGGCGGCGCGAAACTCGTCGAAGGCCTCGCCGCGATCGTCGATCCCTCGGACCTGGTCATCATTTGTAACACCGGCGACGATTGCGTCTTTCACGGTCTGTATATTTCGCCCGACATCGACACGATGATTTACACGCTGGCCGGCATGAGCGACACGGAAAAAGGTTGGGGCATCAAAGGCGATAGTTTCGCTGTACTGGAGCAGCTGCGCCGGCTGGGCAATGACGCCTGGTTCAATCTCGGCGATAAAGATCTGGCGACGCATATTACCCGCACCCGCCTCCTGAACGAAGGGCGGACACTTTCCGAGATCAGCGACGAGATTCGCCGCGCGCTGGGCGTCGCCGCGAAGATCCTGCCCATGTCCGACGAGCGCGTCGAGACGAGGATCAAGACGGCGTCGGGGGAGCTCTCTTTTCAAGAGTTCTTCGTCAAAAAACGATGGGCGCCCGAGGTTTTGGGCGTTCGTTTTATCGGCGCGGAGCGGAGCCGGTCGGCACCGGGGGTGCTCGACGCGATCGAGCGCGCCGACGCGATCATCATCTGCCCGAGCAATCCGATCACCAGTATCGGTCCGATTCTTGCCGTACCGGGGATTCGCTCGGTACTTGAGCGTGCCGACGCGCCGGTGGTGGCGGTGAGCCCGATCATCGGAGCCGCTGCCATCTCCGGACCGGCGCATAAACTAATGCGCGCCAGCGGCTGGCAAGCGTCAGCGCTGGGCGTGGCAAGATTCTATGAGGGCTTCCTCGACAAGCTTCTGATCGCGCAGGAAGACGTCGGCATAGCGAAGGAGATCGAAGATCGCGGCATCAAAACTATCTGCACAAATATCCGCATGGCCTCCTCGGCGGACAAACAGCGCCTCGCGCGCGAGCTCTTGGCCTCCGTGCAAAAATAGTCTAAGAAAATTCTTTCTACGCCAACCATGAATGTTGTCGCATTGATTCCGGTGAAAGGCTTCCGTAACGCCAAGCAACGCTTGAGCCCGCTCTTGAGTTGCGCCGCGCGGGAACTTTTGGCCGAGGCGATGTTCCACGATATCTTGGCTCAAGTACGCATGGCGCGCGGCATCGCCGCAACCTTCGTGGTGACCGGGGATGACAAAGTGGCAAGCATCGCGCTCACCGCCGGCGCGGAAGTGATCCGGGAACGAGCCGAGAACGGCGAAACCGGCGCGGTGGATTTTGCTCGCTTGGAGCTCAAGCGCGCCGGCTGCGAAGCCGTGCTGATCATTCCCGGCGATATGCCTCTCGTGCGGGCCGACGATATCGAAGCGGTTCTGGCGCAGGTTCCCGCGGACGCGTCGGCGCCGTTCGCTTTGCTCGTGCCGTCCCACGACCGGTTGGGGACCAACGCGCTGTTGCTGGCGCCGCCGAATATCATCGAGCTGCGCTTCGGCCATGACAGTTTTAATTTTCACATGGGTCAGGTGCGCGCGCGAGGATTGCCGGTCCGCTGCTATGAGAACGAACATATCGGGCTCGACATCGACGAACCCAAAGATCTCGAGCGGTTTATGTCCTATGAGCTCGCCGACGGTGAAGCGACGCGAGTGGCGCGGCGCGTTCTGGCCACACCAACCGCGCTAAGTCGAGGGCGCTTTGAGAATATATGAAGCGGCTTGAGTTGATCGGCGTGGAAGGCATGGGTGAAATTCGCGCCGGCGACGCCCTTGGCGTGCTGATCTGCGAGGCCTGCGCGCGCCAGGGCGTTATCCTCGCCGAGGGCGATGTCTTGGTGGTCGCACAGAAAATCGTCTCCAAAAGCGAAGGGCGCGTGGTTCGCCTGGACCAGGTCACTCCGTCGGAGCGAGCTCGTCAACTGGGTTGCGAACTGGATAAAGAGCCCGAGTTGATCGAAGTCATTCTCGGCGAGAGCCGAAAAGTAATTCGCACTGGTGGCCGCGCCCTGATCGTTGAAACGCACCATGGTTTCGTTTGCGCCAATGCCGGCGTGGATCAGTCCAACGTCGGCCTGCGGCAAGTCGCTTTGTTGCCGATCGATGCGGATCGCTCCGCGCGGAAAATCCGTGACGAAATCGCAGCTCGGACGGGAACAACTCCCGCTGTAATCGTCAGCGACAGCTTTGGCCGGAGCTGGCGCATCGGCACGGTCGATGTCGCCGTCGGCATTGCCGGCATGGGCGCGATCAAAGACGAAAGAGGTTTCGATGACCGGCATGGCTACCGGCTCAAGGCGGCGGTGGCGGCGATCGCCGATGAAATGGCCGCCGCGGCGGAACTGGTCATGGGCAAGCGCGATGGGGTTCCGGTCGTCGTCGTGCGCGGCTATGAATTTGACAAAATTGAGAAAGGGTCGGTGCAAGAGCTCCTGCGCCCCGAAGCGGAGGATCTGTTTCGTTAGCACCGAAAAAAAATATGGAGAATCTTAGTGTGGCGATCGTCGGCGGCACGGGCAATTTAGGCAGCGCTTTGGCGCTGCGTCTCGGCGCCCCGGGAGTAAAAATTATCATCGGCTCGCGCGACGCGGAGAAAGCCAAGAACGCCGTCGCAACCCTGTTGCCGCAACTGCGTGCCGGCGAGCTGGTCGGCAAGACGAATCGGGAGGCGGTGAAAGACGCGGACTTCGTAGTGATCGCCGTGCCGTACGAGGGGCACGCGCAAATGGTTTCCGACCTGAAAGGCCAGCTGGGGGGTAAAATCGTCATCGATACGGTGGTGCCGCTGAATAAGGTAAAGCCGTTCGTGCCGGCGGCTGGCTCGGCTTTGCAGGAAGCGCAGCAGATTGTCGGGGACGAAGCGCCGGTGATCGGTGCGCTGCACAATATCTCCGCAGTCGATCTCGGCGACGTCGAGTCGCCGCTCGGTGATGTTCTGGTCTGCGGCGACAGCGCCGAAGCCAAGCTGAAAGTTATGGAGATCATCCAACGCATCGGTGCCAACGCTTTCGACGGCGGCCCGGCGAGCAACGCTTATGTGATCGAAGGGCTCACCGGTGTGATCATCCATCTCAATCGGAAATACAAGTCCAAGCATGGCAGCATCAAGATTACCGGCATCTCGACCCATTAAGCTGCTGGCTAGCTCGATCCCCTCCGGGCTCCGAGCCAGGTAAAATTTACTAGTCACCTGACATTTTTGTCTGCGCGGGCGTTCGAAAAAGCGGTCCCGCAGACAAGATCGCTCCAAAGCTTCCGCCAGATAGCGCCCGCCGAGCCTGGCTCGTTATTTGCCTTGGGTTAGTGCCATGACTAACCGAAAAATTCGATTTCATGGGGCTGCTTTTCTCATTTCACTTCTGCTGTTGCAAAGTTGCGCCGGTGTCGGCCTGACGCTGTTCGGCGTCGGGGCGGGCGTAACCACCGGAACCTCGGTGTCCTATACGCTCGACGGCATCGCCTATCGCACCTTCACAGCGCCATTGCCGCAGGTGGAAACAGCGACCCGAACCGCGCTCGACCGTATGGGCATCAAGGTTGAAGCGACATCGCAGATCGAGCAAGGGAAAGCGATCAAGGCGATGACCGAAGATCGCGAGATCGAGATCGAATTGGAGCGAGTCAGTCCGCGAACAACTCGTATCCGCACGGTGGCGAAGCAGGGGCTATTTTTCAAAGACCGAGCGACCGCGACGGAAATTATCATTCAAACGGAAAAGGCTTTGGGAGTTGGCTAATAAACCTCAGGAGGAGGAATTATGAAAGTTTCGGCGGTAATTTTGACTTTTGGACTGTCGGTGGGCGCGCCGGTTCTAGCGCTCGCCGACACGACGACTGACCTGAACAGCCAGGCAACGACGATGAACAACCTGAGCTCGAGTCCGGGTCAGACCAACGTCACCAACAAAATCAGCAGCGATTTCAGTTCGTTTCTCGGCTCCGATGCCAATGCGGTGGTGACCGGGCTGCGCAGTGGCACGCCGATTACTTTAACTTCGACGACCACGACGACGAGCCCGACGACGGGATTGCCGGTAACCACGACAACCACCACGGTCATCACGCCGCCGACCGGACAGATGGGGTTTGGCAACGTCTACATCTCACTCGCCCTGGCAAAGCAGCAGCTTAGTATGTATGGGATTACCCAGCCGACCCCGGAGCAATTGCAAGCGGCCTTGACCGGCGGGACGATTACTCAGACTACCGGAACGGGGCTGACGGCGACGACGACAACGATCCCTCTCGACGGAATTCTCACCCTGCGCAGTCAACACATGGGGTGGGGGCAGATCGCGCAGAAACTTGGCTTCAAGCTCGGACCGGTGATTGCCGGCATGAAGAGCGCCAACCATAGCTTGGCTGCTACCACGTCTGCCACCTCGAAGAGCAGTGCGGTAACAACCGCTAACGGAAAGGCCCACGGATCATCGAGCCGCGGTATCGTTTCGGCGAGCGGCAAGGGGCAGGGTAACTCCTCGAGCGGTATTACCAGCGGCAAGGGCTCGTCGGGCGAAGGAATTGTGTCGGCTGCCGGTAGAGGCGGCGGTAACGCCTATGGCCTCAATCGTAGCGGCATCGTCACCGGCTCGGGCAGCGCAGGTGGTGGCATCGTCTCGGCCGCCGGTGGCGGGAACGGCAACGGCGCCGCCAATGGCAGAGGTCATAACAAATAGCTTAGATGCTGCGATGCAGATTGTGCTGACGAAAGGGAAATTCACGTGGATAAACAGAAACGGGCCTTCATCTTCTTCTCGTTAATCGCCGCTGCGACTCTCCTGGAGCCGGGAGCGGTGCGGGCGCTCGACCGGGATCGGCCGGCTCGGTTTCTTGATGAGGAGCGGCGCATTATCAGGGAGTACTATCGCCCCACCATCAAGAAAGGTAAGGCGAAAGGATTACCCCCGGGGTTGGCCAAGCGCGGCGGCAATCTACCTCCAGGATTGCAGAAGCAGTTGGAGAGAAATGGCCAACTGCCGCCAGGGCTGCAGAAACGGCTGGAGCCGTTGCCGACTGACCTGAGCCGGCGATTGCCCAGGCTGCCCGATTATTGGGAACGAGTCGTCGTCGATCGGGATGTGATCCTGCTCGACCGGCGCACCAACCGAATTCTCGACATAATCTATGACGTTGTCGCCTTGGATACCGGCCAATATGGCTGCCTTTTTGGCCCCGGATCTATTACGAGCCGGGGCCACCCTGCAGTTTTCCTACCTAGTTTAAACATCTTAGCGTTCTCGGGCTAAATTTCATCAGACTGTTAACCTTTGCCGATTTTTGGCGTCTAAACGGTGTGTAAGGCGTAATCGATCTGGCAGCGTGAAGAGATATATGGCCGACCGCCAACAATTGCGTGACGAAGAGCTTGTCGCGTTAGCGCAGCAAGGCGAGCGCGACTGTTTCGAGATGCTCGTCCGCCGGTATATGGAAAAGGCTTTTCATATCGCGTTCGACTTTACCCGGGATACGGAGCTGGCCAAGGATCTCTCACAGGACGCATTTTTGCGGGCCTACGCGAACATCAAACAGTTTGACGGCAGGTCGAGCTTTTACACCTGGTTCTATCGTATCGTGGTCAATCTCTGTTTGGATTATGCGCGCCGCCGTCGCCGGGTAGCGTGGGAATCGCTCGACAAGATGGCCGAAGAGCCGGGGGAGCAACGTCGATTGGCCGACTCGACCTTCGCGCCCGAGCAACATGCGATCGCCGGCGAGGCTAAACGAAGGGTGGATAAAACCTTGGCAGGCATGCCCAAGAAGCAGCGCACGGCTTTTTTATTGAGAAATCATCAAGGCTTATCGATCGCAGACGTCGCTAAGGTGATGAAGACGACGGAAGGCACCGTGCGAGTCTATCTCCATCGCGCGGTTGCGGCGCTGCGTCAAAGCCTGGTCGAGTTTGTTTAGGGGGAGAGTGTATGAAAACCATCGAGTCGCTGAAAAGAGCCTGCAAGCAGTACGAAGAAGATTTGGTTCTCTACTATTACGGTGAGAACAGCGAAGAGGAGCGGCGCCGCGTGGAGCGGCATCTTTTGAGCTGCCGTTCCTGCGGGCGGTTCCTCGATGATTTACGGGGTTTGTTGCCACAGATGGCTCAGGCTGAGGAGGTGCCGCAGACTTTCTGGGACAATTATTATCGCGAAACCGTCGCCAAGCTGACTGACCACGATGAGCGCGAGCCGTGGTGGCGCAAGTTGTTTGCGCCGGCCCGCTTCTGGATGGTGCCGGCTTTCGGCACGGTCGTCGCCGCCGTGCTGGTGATCGGCCTGGTCTTTGGCAAAGGTAACTTGAGGCTATTTGTCGAGCCGCACCAGGAAAAAATTCCCCAGGAAATTTTAACCGATCGCAACCAATTGGAATTTTTCGAGTCGATGGATATGCTCGAATCGCTGAGCAAGTTGGAGGCTCAAGACGAGCAAAAAACGAATTCGACGCGCAGTGACTCAAGCCGCGCTCAGTTGCCGAATGAAGTCGCTTAGCGCCTTGTAAACTTAAAGCGGAACACGCGATGGTAAAACGAATTGTCTCAACTTTAGTTCTCGGCTCTTTTTTCGTCCTGGCTGCCAATAGCGCGTGGGCGGCCAATAACGATTGGCGCAACCTTTCGCCGCGAGAGAAAGATAGAATTCAGCGAAACTATCAGCGCTGGCAAGACCTGCCTCCCCGAGATAAAGAACACCTGCGCGAAGAATGGAACCGCTTTCAGAATCTGCCGAAGGATCGACGCGACCGGCTCAAGCAGCGTTTCGATGAGCAGCGGCGCGACCGCAACCGTGATCGAGACTGAGCCGCCGCAGCGCAGCGATATTCATTAGGTTTGCTTTTTCTGACTTTTGGGCGGGCCGCAGTTGCGGGATGCCGGCGGCATTACCCCGCTATACTTTTTTACCCGATTGCTACTTCCGCTTAGCCGACGCACGGATTGCGCCGATGCGCGTTCGTGAGTGGGGTCGGCGCAGCCTCGTTAATTCACCGCACGGGTTCACATCGCATAATAGGCGGCGCAATTATCCCAGAGAATTTGCCGCTTCTCTTCGTCGCTGATCGGCAGCTTGAGGAAATGTTCGACCGCTTCCGGATATTTTGAATCGCCATGCGGATAGTCGGTGGAAAAAACGATGCCCCGGGCGCCGAGGTAATCGATCACCTGTTTGACCGTTGCCTCGTCCGGCTCCACCGAAACCACGCACTGCCGTTTGAAATATTCGCTCGGAGCTTGTCTTAAGTCGGGCGCCCAAACATCCCCTTCGCGCTCCCAGCCTTCATCCAGGCGCCACAGCAGCCAAGGCAACCAACTGCAGTTGGCTTCCAGGAAAGCTACTCGTAGCCGCGAATGACGAGCG
>JBLMXG010000025.1:0-47073 GCA_050257635.1 Chloroflexota bacterium | reverse complement strand
CTTACTGCAGCGGAGTACGAAAAAGTGAAAACGACTTTGAAACCGCACGGTTGGGTGTCTTCCCTACTCCAGGCTCGCTCCTCGCTCACCCTGGACTGCAAGTTCGACTGCGGAATCCGGAATTATGCTGCGCTGCAGAAATATGGCGTTAGGATTTACACCGACAGCAGCCATGGCTTCCTCGAATCGACTTTGGCCCAAGCCATTAAAATTGTTGCAGCCGCGGCCTTTCCGCAATAGAATCCGCCGTCACAGGAAATCTGAATCCTTAATTCCAAAGGAGGACTCGCTATGGCTCTGACTGTCAAAAAGATCGTGCTTTGGCGCAAAGAGGTCGAGAACAAACCGGGGATTTTGGCTGGGGCTCTCGCGCCGCTTGCGCATGCCGGAGCAAACATCCAAGTCGTGATGGCCTATCGCTATCCTTCCGAGGAGGCCAAGGCGGCTATCGAACTCTATCCGGTTACGGGGAAAAAATCCGCTACTGCGGCCAACGAAGCGGGGTTCAGCGCGTCCGATATTCCGGCGCTTCTGGTCGAGGGCGATAACCGGCCGGGGCTCGGCTATGCAACTTCCCAGGCCATCGCCGACGCGGGAGTTAGCCTCGATTTCGTTGTGGCCCAGGTTATCGGCAGGAGATTTTCCGCGGTTTTTGGGTTTGCATCTCAAGCTGACGCTGCAAAGTGCGCGGGAATTATTCGAAAGGCGGCGGCCGCGAAGAAAAAGTAGCCAATCGGCCAACAATTGCAGCACCTGCGCAGGCGAGCGGCGTGGTGCGCCCGACAGGAATCGAACCTGTACTTAGGGTTCCGGAGACCCTCGTGATATCCTTTTCACTACGGGCGCGCGGAAGGTTTTTCTATCATCGCGGGAGAGGTCAGTCAACGCGAAGTTCGGCCGCCTGGAGGACATTCACCATTTCGTCGTGAATTTTTCCATTGGAAGCGAGCGTCTCGATGCCCCAGATCGAAAACGGCGCACCGGAAAAATTGCTGAGCGAGCCGCCCGCTTCCGTAACGATCAAGCCGCCCGCCGCGGTATCCCAAGGCTTGAGCTTCAATTCCCAGAAGCCGTCGATTCTTCCGCTCGCCAAATAGCAAAGGTCGAGAGCCGCCGCGCCGTTGCGGCGAATTCCCTGACAGCGGGTGAGAAACGCTTTGAAGAATGCCAAATAATGATCCGCGTTCTCCCGGCGGTCATAGGGAAAGCCGGTGGCAAGAAGCGCCTTATCGAGTTCGTTGACGGCGGATATACGGATCGGCGCGCCGTTGAGCGTGGCCCCTTGTCCCTTGACGGCTCTAAAGCATTCGCGGTGCAGCGGATCATAAACAACGCCCAGGATCATCTCGTTGTATCGCTCCAAGGCGATCGAGACGCCGACAAAGGGATAGCTATGGACGAAGTTGGTGGTGCCATCCAGCGGGTCGATAATCCAACGATGCTTCTTTGTAGTGCCTTCGATAACTGTTTCTTCCTCCGCTAAGATCGCGTGGTCGGGAAAATCATGCCGCAGTGATTCCACAATTTTCCGCTCCGCTTCTCGATCCACTGAAGTAACCAAGTCGATGGAGCCCTTATAGTCGATCGAACGAGGCCGTTGCCAGTTCGCACGGATGATCTCGCCGGCGGCGTTGGCGGCCTCCCACGCGGCGCCGAGAAATTTCACCATGTCCTGACTCATTGACGGCAGTTCCTTCGCAATCCCGATGGGGCTATGTTAACTAATAGCGTGTGAAGATTCGAGCGCCGGCGAAAATCAACCTGAGCTTGCGCGTCGTCGGCCGTCGCGCGGATGGTTATCATTTGATCGACAGTGTCATGGTGCCGGTGTCCCTTTACGACGTCATCGATGTCCGCAAGCGACGTAAGACGTTCGGCAGGAGAGCTCAAACCGACGAGCTGATTCAGATCAGCTGTAACCACCCGGATGTGCCGCCGGGCAAGGAGAACATCGTTTATCGCGCCGCGCAACAGATCATGGAAAAGCGCGGCAAGGCACAGCCGGTGCGCATTGACATCTTTAAACGTATTCCGGTCGGAGCCGGTTTGGGCGGTGGCAGTACGGATGCGGCGGCAACTTTGATCGCTATGAATAGGCTGCTCAAATTGCGCTTGTCGCGCTCCGACCTTGAAAAAATCGCGTTATCCCTGGGTGCGGACGTGCCGTTTTTTCTTCGCGGCCAGGCGGCCCGTGCCCGCGGTATCGGCGAGCGGCTGCGGCCACTGCGCCGGTTGCCGCAATTTTGGGCGGTAATTCTCTTTCCCGGGTTTCCTGTGTCGACCTCTTGGGTGTACGGGAAGCTGCGGCGAAAGTTGACAAAACCCATGGCAAATACTAGCATTGCGAGTCCGCCGATAACTTTTGACGAGCTTACAAGCCTGCTGGTTAACGACCTAGAAAGCGTGACCCTCAGAAGACATCCTAAGGTAAGCTTATTGAAGGACAAGCTATTGCGCGAAGGCGCGGCACGAGCTTTAATGACAGGTAGCGGTTCGTCGGTATTCGGTATTTTTAAATCGCAGCGAGCGGCGCTAGCCGGGTTTCGTCGGTTGCGGAAAGAAGAGGGGGCCCAAGCGTTCTTGGTACATAGGGTGGGTTAAGCACCAAGCATAGAAGCCTATAGTAGCCGGTAGTTCGACATCTGGCTCGTCTCAAGTGAGGGTCCCTATGCAAGTAACAGAAGTTAGGGTCTTTCCTGTCGATGAAGATAAACTAAGGGCTTATGTCACGATCACGCTCGATCATTGCTTTGTGATCCGCGACCTGAAAATTATCCATGGGACCACTGGGTATTTCGTATCGATGCCCAGCAAGAAACGCAAGGACGGCACCTACAAGGACATCGCTCATCCGATCAACAATGAGACGAGACGGATGCTTGAGGAGAAAATCATCGCGGAGTATCAAAAGGTGCTCGCCGAGGGCGGTAGCTTAAAAGCGCCCGACGACGACTGACCGTGATCTCACGCGGCCGGATGAACTTCTTTCGGGGAAGTTCGGGGATGGGCGGTCGCCAAGCGGTAAGGCCCCGGACTTTGGATCCGGTATCGAAGGTTCGAATCCTTCCCGCCCAGCCAGTTTTAAGAAAATGAACTGGCGCAGGCTTTAAGAAAACGATAGTTTTTACACAGCGCCGTTCAAGGTGGAACGGCGCTCGTTGTTTTCGCGAAGCGCGATTCCAGACCGCTTCGGCACCGGAGAGAGGGACAGAGGCTAAAAACGACAAGGCATCGAAACCGATGGCTCAACACAACGGAGAAATCAAAATCTTTGCCGGCAACTCCAACCCGCCTCTCGCCGCGGCGATCAGCGGGCATCTCAAGCTGCCTCTGGGAAAGGCCGTCGTGGAAACTTTTAGCGACGGGGAGAGCAAAATCGAAATCAAGGAGAACGTGCGCGGCGCCGATGTTTTCGTCCTGCAATCGACCTCGGCGCCGGGAAACAACAATTTGATGGAGCTGCTACTGATGTTGGATGCGTTCAAGCGTGCATCCGCGATGCGCATCACGGCGGTCATTCCGTATTACGGTTACGCCCGCCAAGATCGCAAAGTAATCCCGCGGGTGCCGATCAGCGCCAAGTTGGTGGCGGACTTGATTACCACCGCGGGCGCGTCGCGCATGCTCACCATGGATCTCCATTCCGGCCAAATTCAAGGTTTTTTCGACATCCCGGTCGATAACGTGTATGCCACACCGGTTTTGTTGGAGTATTTGAAAAAGCAGTTGAATCACAACGAGGTCACGATCGTGTCGCCCGATGCCGGCGGCGTCGAGCGCGCCCGGGCCATCGCCACTCGCCTGGATGCCTCGCTTGCAATCATCGATAAACGCCGAGTCGGGCCCAATGTGGTCGCTGAAATGAACATCATCGGTGATGTCAAAGATCGTGTCGCCATTTTGGTCGACGATATGATCGATACCGCGGGGACCTTAACCATGGCGGCGGAGGCGCTGCAAAAAGAGGGCGCCAAAAGAATCCTCGGATGTTGCACCCATCCGGTTCTTTCCGGGCCGGCGATCAAGCGGATCGAAGAGTGCCCGCTCGAAGAACTGATCGTGACCGACACCATTCCCCTGGGTCCCCAGGCGCAGGGCTGCGGAAAAATCAAAACATTGTCGGTGGCGCATCTGATAGCCGAGGCGATCCGGCGCACCCATGAAGAAGAATCCATCAGTTCATTATTCGTTTAGCACGAGGAGGTCTTTTCCTTGGAAACTCTAGAAATTCGGGTCGACGCACGCGCTAAGAAGCGTAAACGGGACGCCAAGAGATTGCTGCGCAACGGCAAAATCCCCGGCATTCTCTACGGCCCAAAGACCGCGGCGGTGGCGTTGGAATTGGACAAGCGAGAATTTTCCACCCGAGTGGCCGGGTCGGAAGGCTCGCATTTGGTGCGTTTAAAGTCGCAATCCGCAGCGCTCGCCGACAAGGTGGCTCTGGTCAAAGAGATGCAGTATCACCCGATCAACGGAGACGTGATTCACGCCGATCTGTACGAAGTCGATCTTACCGCTAAGATCACGGTTAACGTGCCGCTGCACTTCATCGGAAAAGCGGAGGGAGTGGTGCGCGGTGGCATCCTCCAACCGATCGTCCGTGAGATCGAGGTGGAGTGCTTGCCGCTGGACATCCCGGAGTTTTTCAACGTGGACGTGAGCGCTTTAGACATCGGCGACTCGGTGCATATCGACGAACTGGGCATGCCCGAGGGGGTCGCCGCGGTCTATGAGTCGAACATGGCGCTCGTCACCGTGGTGCCGCCAAGCGTCGAAGAAGCCCCGGCGGCGGCAGCGGCGGCTCCGGCCGAAGGGGCCGAAGTGGCGGCTGCGGCGGCGCCTGAGGCGAAGAAGGAGAGCGAAGACTAAGCGCTATCCTCGGCCGGGCTTGCGGGTGTCAGTCCGTGAAATTGATCGTCGGTCTGGGCAACCCCGGCAAAAAATATTCAAGCACGCGGCACAATTTGGGTTTTTTGGTCATCGACCGGATCGCGGCACAAACAGGCATCTCTGTCGGCAAACAACTCTGCGACGCGTTGGTCGGCGAAGGAACGGTGGATGGGGAAAAAATCGTTCTGGTTAAACCGCAAATTTTCATGAATCGAAGCGGTTTGGCGGTGGCGCAGTTGGGCCGAGAATATGGCGTCGGGGCTGACTCGCTCGTGGTGATCAACGACGACCTCGATTTGCCTTTCGGTCGGATTCGCATCCGTCCGAGCGGCGGCGCCGGTGGCCATCGCGGTCTCATCTCCATCATGGAAAATCTGTCTGGGGCGCCGTTTCAGCGGGTGAGAGTCGGTATCGGTCGGCCGGCTTTGGGTATAGACCCGGCGGACTACGTCCTGGAACCTTTCAATGAATCGGAGCGGGCGCAGTTAAATGAGTTGGTTGATCGCGCTGCCGAGGCCGTCATTTGCCTCGTGCTGCACGGACCCGAGCAAGCCATGGCGCATTATAATCGAGCAAGCTAAGCCTAGCCTTCGCATTGTAAACCGAGGGGGGCTGTGTTAAACAAAACAATTTGTCGTGGAGGGTAATAAAATCGTGACTCTATATGAAACCCTTTTCGTGGTTCATCCGGAAAAGGGACTGCGGATGAAAGAGTTCATCGAAAAATTTAAGAAGGTCATCGAGAGCCAGGACGGCAGTTTGTCCCAGGTCGATGAATGGGGTGTCCGCGATCTCGCCTATCGGATTGAAAAGCAGGGCCGGGGCTACTACACATTGCTACGTTACCGCGCCTCGGGACGCGGGGTCGAAGAATTGGAACGCAACCTCAAGTTGACCGATGGTATACTGCGTTACCTAACCGTGCGAGCCGACGAGGAAAGTGCCGTCGCCAGTCCGGCGACGGCAAGGGGGGCAAGCGAAGAACCGCATCCCTCGGCCGAAGCTGATAGCGCCAAACCCGAACCGGCGGTATAGCGGCTCGATGCTTCTGGATCGCGCCCGATGGGAGAATATAACAAAGTCATCCTGTTGGGGAATCTAACCAGGGACCCGGAGCTTCGCTATACTCCGGCGGGATTGGCAGTGTGCGAATTTCCTCTGGCGGTCAATCACCGCTACCGTTTGAATGACGAGGTCAAGGAAGAAGTTTGTTTCATCGATATCGTCGCCTTTGGCAGGGTCGGCGAGCGCAGCAAGAGTCTCCTGCAAAAGGGTGCGCAGGCGCTGATCGACGGCCGATTGAGTCAGAGGCGCTGGGAAACTCCCGAAGGCAAGCGGCGCAGCAAGCACGAGGTCATAGCCAATTCGGTTCAGTTGCTAAGTCGCAACGGTTCCAATGTCTCCGAAACGGAGAAAGAAGCCGACCCTGGCTGAGATACGCTCATCGCAAAATCTGGAGAAAGAGGTAGTTAATCAATGGCACAGATGGAAAGAAGCCCGAGGCCCTACCGCGAGCGATCGGACGACGAAAAAGGAGCGCCGCGGCGCAGGCCAATGTTTCGGCGCAAGGTTTGCCGTTTTTGCGCCGATAAAACTCTCCGGATCGATTACAAAGATCTCAGGATCATTTCTCAGTTCATTACCGAGAGGGGCAAGATGACGCCCAGCCGGATCACCGGTAATTGTGCCCGCCATCAGCGCTTATTGACGACCGCCGTTAAACGGGCGCGCAGCGTAGCGCTGCTCCCCTTCACCACCGCCAAGAACTAGGCATTTTTCGTCGGACAAGCATCATGCAGCGGTTAGAAGTCATCGGTAAGTTTCTTCTGGCTTTGGCTTCGAGCGTTTTTTTGTTTATGGGGGGAATCAGTATACCTCCGCTCGGCGTCTTGTTGTTGCCCTTCGTTGCGCAACCGGTGCTTTTGTTCGGCTTTAAGTTTGGGATTGCCGGCGGCCTGGCAGTAGTTGGGGCAGCGTTTCTGCTCTTCGTTGTGTTTGGCGGCAAGGAACTCGCGTTCATCTACGGTCTATTTGCCGTTATGGCGGGCCTCGTATTCGCGGCGCTGGGGCGGATCCGCGTCATCGAATACTTAATCGGCGGCATCGCTGCGGTCATGTTGACGGTAACGGCGGGTCTGTCTTTCTATTTCTACGGTTCCTGGGCCTTGATGGTTCACGATCTTCGCGAAGGACTAAGCCAGCAGCTGGCGTCGGCGATCCAGATGCAGGAAAAGATGGGCGTGTCACAAGAAGGTCTCGGGATATTGAAGGAACAGGCGCCGCAGATCGTCGAGATGATGGTGCGGTTGCTGCCGGCATTGTTGCTCTTGAGCTTCGGTTTCATCGTCTTGATCAATGTTATATTTCTTGCCCGCCGATTCCCCGAGCAGCGCGAGCAATGGTTGTCGATTCGGCTGCTGCGCGAGTGGAAAGGGCCCGAGCCTTTGGTTTGGGGATTGATTGCCTGCGGGTTCGCCCTGTTTGTGCCTGGACTGGGGTGGCTCCACGTAGCGGCGCTGAATGTTTTGCTGGTGATCGGGGCTTGTTACTTCGCTCAGGGGCTTGCCGTGATCGCCTATTTTTTTCACAAAAATAACGTGCCGCGGTTTTTACGCGGCTTGACCTACGTGCTGATTATTTTTCAACAAATTTTTACGTTGCTGGTCGTCGGACTGGGTCTGTTCGATTTGTGGGGGGATTTTCGCCGTTTGGGCAAAGACAACCTCACCCCGAGCCAAGCATCATAAGGGAGACGTTATGGAAGTCATTTTGAAAGAAGATATCGCGAGCTTGGGCAAGATCGGAGAATTGGTGCGGGTGCGCGACGGTTACGCGCGCAATTATTTACTGCCGCGCGGCCTAGTGTCCATCGCCAACAAAAAAAACCTCAAGGCTTTCGAGCATCAAAAGAAAGTCATCAACGAGCAGAAACAAAAGATTTTGCGCCAGGCTCAATCCGTCGCCGATCAATTGAGCACCGTGTCCCTGGTGATCCCGATGAAAATCGGCGAAGAAGGCAAACTCTTTGGCTCGGTGACCAGCATCCAAATCGAGAAGGCGCTCAAGGCTAAAGGATTGACCGTCGACCGGCGCAAGATCCATTTAAACGAGCCGATCAAGGTTGCCGGTGATCACGAAGTCCCCGTGCGGCTTTCCGCTGACCTGACCGTGGCACTCAAGGTTTCCGTGGTGTCCGACGGCTAGACGCGGAAGGTCTTAAAGCGGTCAAAGAATATTTTAACTTCATGAAAGTGGGATGAGGGCGCGAGTTCTCATCCCATTTTCTTTTTCGCCGGGAGACATTCCCCGGTCGTGATTGCGACCAGGGGCGCAGGTTGCTAATCTACCCGCCTTTTTCGACGCGCTAACCGATCACAATGCTCGAGCCGTTTGCTCCATCCGATGCCGGCATGATCCGCGGCAGGCTGCTGATTCTCGCCGCGGCGCTGCTGTGGAGCCTGGCCGGGGTCTTCATCAAATTTCTCGATGTTCCGCCGCTCACCATTGTATTCTATCGGAGCTTTTTTGCCGCGTTGGTTTTTACCCCCTTCGTGCGCCGCGCCGACTGGCAAATCAGCGGCGCCGTGCTGGTTTCCGTTGTAACGTACACGCTGGCGATCAGTGCGTTTGTCTCAGCCAACAAGCTCACCACCGCGGCAAATGCCATCGTGCTGCAATACACCGCGCCGATTTTTGTTTTTTTATTCGCGCGAATGGTGCTGCGGGAAACTATATCTCGACTGAACGGATTCGCACTGTTGTCCGGCATGCTCGGCGTAGCAATCATTTCTCTCGACAGCGCCGGACAACCGGAGATGGCCGGAGTGCTCCTCGCGCTCTTAAGCGGCCTGCTTTTTGCCGCTTACATGATCAATCTCCGGCGCATGCAGGAGGTGAGCCCGGTCTATCTCACCTGGGTCAACAACGTCGCGTGTGCTCTGTTGTTATTGTTTTTGGTCACGTCGCAGCTGACGCTCTCCCTGAGCCACCTCGGCATTCTCGCGGTCATGGGCATGGTTCAACTGGGGCTGCCCTATTATCTTTTCTCAAAAGGTTTGCAGAGCGTTCCTCTGGTGGAAGCGTCGCTCATCGCCTTGATCGAGCCGGTGCTCAATCCAGTCTGGGTCGCGGCGACGGTCGGCGAAATTCCCTCTGTTGCGACTCTCGCCGGCGGTGGCTTGATTCTTGTCGGCCTCGGCGTGCGTTATCTATGGCCGTTGGTGCAAAAGCTCCAGGCGCGCTCGCGCCGCGCTGAGCGGCGCCCATGAAATCCGCCTACTCGGAAGCCCCCGCGTTGCCGGGGTGGCGGATTCGCTCCATTTCTTCTCGGGAGAGCTTCTTTATATCTTTGCGCAGCTCATAATTGATATGTTGGATAGCTTCGGAGGGCCCAGAGCGGTTGCCCATCAGCACCATCGGACCGGGGCCGGTATTTTCCAACTGATAAAATGACCCGCCGGTGATGGTGGCGACCATGCCGGGCGTCAACACGGCTTTACCGCCGTCGGGAAAATGCATGGTGCACTCGCCATCGATGACATAGAAAGTTTGATCGGCGTTGTGGCAGTGCATATCGTCTTTGTCGCCGGGTTTCGGGTAAACATGAAGCCAGGCGTGAAAGCGGTTGGTGTTGAAGATCACTTTGCGCTTCCCTTCCTCCCGGGCCATCTTGGCCATATCCATAACTTCGATCGCCATGAGACCTCCAATGCGTTGATTTGCCCGCAACCTAGCAATTCGCCGCTTTGGCTGTCAAATGAATCATTCGCAGGGTTAACAAGGCCGGGGTTTTTTGATAGTTTCGGGCGCGAGGTTAATCTGAGTCAGGGAGGTCACTATGTCAATGAATTGGGGAATGGCGAATCGTTTGGCGCGAATCATCAAGCCGGACGGCCGCGCCGTCATGCTCGCGGTCGATCACGGCTATTTTCTCGGACCCACGAGCGGGTTGGAAGAACCGAGAAAGACCATCGAACCGCTGATGCCGCACGCGGACTCGATCATGCTGACGCGCGGTGTGCTACGCACTTCGGTGGACGCGAAGTCGGATAAGCCGGTGGTACTGCGGGTGTCCGGCGGCAGCAGCATCCTCAAAGAACTGTCCAACGAAGACATTACGGTGTCGATCGACGATTGCATTAGGCTCAATGTTTCCGCCATGGCGCTGTCGCTCTTTGTCGGTTCCGAGTTCGAGAAAGAAACGCTGGTGAGCCTGGCGAAACTGGTCGATGAGGGCGAGAAATACGGCATCCCCGTGCTTGCGGTCACTGCTGTCGGCAAAGACATGGCGCGCGATGTGCGCTACCTCGGTTTGTCTTGCCGTATCGCCGCAGAATTGGGCGCGCATATCGTCAAGACTTACTATTGCGATAAATTCGAGGAATTGATCGAGAGTTGCCCAATTCCCGTCATCGTCGCCGGCGGCAAGAAAACGCCTGAAATGGAAGCCTTGGAGCTGACCTACAACGCCGTAAAAAGGGGCGCCGTGGGTGTCGACATGGGACGCAACATCTTTCAGTCCGATTCGCCGGTCGGCATGATCAAAGCTGTCCGTGCCATCGTGCACGAAAAGGTCTCGGTAAAAGAAGCATACAAGATCTACGAGAGCGAAAAGAGCACGAAGACGCGAAAAGCCAGTTAAGCTTGTTTCAACATAGAAAACGCCATGGAGAGCGGTAGACGCCGTTCTCTATGGCGAGCTTCCACCCAGCTTCCCCCGATGAACGCTAAATCAAAGATGCGCGTCGCCATGTATTACAACAACCGCGACGTGCGCTCTGAAGAACTGCCCGTGCCGAAGATCGGTGCCGGCGAGTTGCTCCTGCGCACGCGGGCGAGCGGCATTTGCGGCAGCGACCTGATGGAGTGGTATCGGGTCAAGAAAGCGCCGCTGGTGCTGGGCCACGAAATCACCGGCGAAGTGATCGAAGCTGGTGAAGGCGTCAAGGACTTCAAAGTCGGCGACCGCATCTTCTCTTCGCACCATGTGCCATGCGGCAGGTGCCGCTACTGCTTGGCCGGGCATGAGTCGGTGTGCGATTTGCTGCGCACCACGCACTTCGAACCCGGCGGATTCGCCGAGTACATCCGCGTGCCAAAGATCAACGTCGAGCGCGGAACGCTGCGCCTAGCCGATACGATGACGTTCGACGAGGGATCGTTCATCGAGCCGCTCGCTTGCGTCGTGCGCGCGCAGCGATTGGCCCGCGCGGCGCCGGGTCAAGCGGTGCTGGTGATCGGCAGCGGCATTTCGGGCCTGCTGCACATTCAGCTCGCGCGGGCGCGCGGCGCGGCGCGGATCATTGCGACAGATATCAGCGACTATCGGCTCAGCGCCGCGATGCGGTTCGGCGCCGACGCGACGATTCACGGAACGGAGGATGTACCGGGACGGTTACGCGGCTTGAATGACGGGCGGTTGGCCGATCTCGTAATTGTTTGCACCGGCGCCATACCGGCGATCCAACAGGCGGTCCGATCGATCGACCGGGGTGGCACCTTGCTATTTTTCGCTCCGACGGCGGCCGACGTCGATGTGCCGATTCCGCTCTTCGATTTCTGGCGTGATGAAATCAACGTCGTAACTTCCTACGCCGGCAGCGGCGACGACTTGAAACAGTCGCTCGAGTTGATCCGGGACCATAAAGTGCGGGTGGCCGACATGGTCACGCATCGTTTGCCGCTGGCTCGGGCGGAGCTGGGTTTTCAGTTGACGGCCAGCGGCCAAGAGTCGATCAAGGTGATTCTGGATCCGCTGCTTGACTAGTTTCAAGTTCCAATCTCCAACCTTTCGGTTCCCACCGGTAATCTTGGAACCAGGAACTGGACAGCACAATCTATTTCGTGAATCCGAGTTCTTTCCTCGCCTTGTCCAAAAAGCTGTAGTTGGTGACATCGCCCACTGAGACAGGCTTGGTGACGTTGGCGTTCTCGCGCTGGGAATCGATCAGTTCCTGAACGGACTCCGGATTCACCCGGGCGTCCCTGGTCAAGACGCGGGAAACTTGCCTGGTCATTTCCGCCGCCATTTTACGATCGCTTACTCGCCATTGTTTCATCATCACGTCGGTCACGGCGTCCTGATTATTTTTATCCCAGATGAACTTCAGTCCGCGCAGTGTTGCCCGCACCATCCGATAAACCTCGTCCGGATTCTCCCGGATTTTCTTTTCCGAAGTGCCGAAGCCGTTTTGAGCGAACTGCACGATGTCGCCGAGAAAAATCAGTTCGTTATAGCCTTTTTCCAAAGCGATGATATTTTCCGGCACCGAGAGAAGGGAGGCGTCGACCACGCCCGATTCCAACACGGCTAATCGTCCGGCGGCGGTGCCGCCCATCGGCAGCACCGAGACATCCCGTCCCGGCTCGAGGCCGAAATGTCTCAGCGCCCGATAACCGAGAAGCGTCGCCGAACCACCGGGAGAGCTGCCCGCGATTTTCTTGCCGCGCAGCTGCTTGGGGTTTGTAATTTCTTTCTTGCTCATCAAAAACAACAGCGGCCGCTCCACGGTAAACAACAAGACTTTCATCGGCTGGCCACGCACGGCGCCGCCGATCAGCCCGGTGACCGCGGCGCTGTAGTCGAGGTCTCCCGATAAAATCGCCGCGCTGGTCAAATTCGCCGACATCTGGACGATTTCCAGGTCGATGCCCTCGTCTTTGTAAAAGCCGCGATGCAAAGCAGTGTATATGGCCAGGAAGGAAACGTTGGTCGACGAGCTGCCCATGCGAATTTTTTTGAGCGTTTGGGCGTGAGCCATCGAAGCCAAAAGGACGGCAGTGATCAAGGCCAATAGAAAACCCGCCGCGATTCGGTTGCTTGTCCGCATGATCTTCTCCTTTTGCCTCAAATCAGTCCAATTGACTCCACTCTTGAAACTCCTCGAGGCCAAGGCGCTTCAAAGTGTCCATGTATGGGCGGCCGGTCTTCTCGTGACGGCCTGACATGCGATAGTATTCATACACGAGATCGGGCAGCCACTTGGCGATGGTAAAACCCTTGTACTTGCCGTCGGGGATAGGCTCCAAGAAACGCGAGCCGACATCCTGCCAATCATGCTCGGCGATCCAACCGCGCTGAGTGCCAAACACGCTCTGCAAAATAATTGCCCGGTGGCCGGCATCCACCAGCTCGTCCAAGGTCACATCCCAACCGGTCGTTGCGTTAAGCGCATCGAGCATGCTCTGGACGCCGTCCGGCGGTTTGTCGTTGAGCGCGAACCAGCAGCCGCCCATGAGACCGCAAGCTTGACGGATCTGTTCGGTGACGAGATGCGACCGGGTCCAACCCGCCGGTTTATTGGGATCGAGCGGTCCCCACTTTTCACGGTATCGGAGGTCTGCAGGCGGTTCGGTGCCGCCGGCGCCCTGCGGCTTCATGCCGCCGCTGGCGACGAGCTCCCGCAGCATTTGGCTCAAGAGCGGCCGCCACTCATGCTGCGCCGGCGTGCCGCCCTTGGTGTGCACCACCCAATTTTTCGCCTCGCCGCCCAACTCCTCGCCGAGCTCTTTGGGGCCGTCGGCGAGGATATTGCCGAGCCAAGTTTCACGATGCGCGCAGCGCTCGAGCAGGGTCTCGACCGCTGCGAGATCGCCCCATTCGAGTTTCAGGCCATCGGTTTTGTCCGGACCGAGCACGCCTTTCTCCCACGCTTCGAACGCTAATCCCGCGCCGCAGGCGAAGTGGCTGCACTCGATGCCCAAGTCGTTGATGCGCTCGGAGAGATAAAGAACGTCATTGCCTTTGAAACCGAGGTTGTAAAAAGTGTCCATCCATTCGCTGCCGGCATTGAAGTGGCCGATCTTGCCGCTGTGCCTTCCTTCGCCGATCTCGACATCCCAGGGGCACATGCGGGGGCACTGAAAACAAGGCCGCAGCACGACGCGATTTTGATCGAGTCCTTTGGCTTCGTCGGTGATGATCGTGCTGCGCCAGTTGAGTTTCGTGATCGCGCCCCAGTCTTCGCCGTGGCCGACGCTGGTGAGCCGCTTTTTGACCGTTGTCTTGCGCGACGAGATCGCCTTTGCCCAGCGCACGCCGGCGTCGATCAGTCGATGCTTATCGTGCAGGCGCGGCCGCCTGGTTCCCCAGGCGACCAAAGCTTTTAATTTTTTCGAGCCCATGACCGCGCCCAATCCGTGCGCCGCGGTGTGATTGTAATCATTGACCAACATGGCGGCGCGAATGAGATTCTCGCCGGCGGGGCCGATCGATCCCACGCGCGCATCGCGGTGGCCGGATTCTTGGCGCAATATTTCTTCGGTGGCGCGCACGCCCTTGCCCCAAACATGGCTCGCGTCGCGCAACTCGACCTTGTCTTCCCCGATGTACAGATATTTCGGCGCCTGGGCCGCGCCGGTGACGATCACCCCGTCATAGCCCGCGGCTTTGATCGACGTTCCCAAATAGCCACTGGTCGCGCCGCGCCCAAGGGTGTGGCGCGTCGCGGGACTGAGATAGACAAAACACATCTTCGTGCCGCCCGGCGTAAAACCGGTGCCCGTGATCGGCCCCGTCATGCCGACGATAATGTTCCTGGCATCGTAAGGATCGATGCCGAGCGGCAATTCATTCAAGAGCACATATTCCGCGAATAGCTGCCCGCCCCAGTATTTGCGCAGGAGCGGTTCCTCGGGAAGATGGAGATCCGCGGTCTCGCCGCTGGTCATGTCGACGCGAAGGACTTTTCCCATGTAGCCGCCGGGAAGGCGGGTTTGGCGCTGGACGGGAAAGAAGTTTTTGAAGTCTGAGTGAGCCGTTTCCATGGGGTTCTTTTACCTATCTGAACTTGGTTCCAATAGTTCCAAAGGTTCCAGTCGTTTCAGTTGTTCAATTCGTCTCAAACTTCGCTGATCTGAATTTTCGAACCATTGAAACCACTGGAACGATTGGAACGCGAACGCCGAGCGTTCGCTTCAGTCCGCCGCAGCCCAGAGCACTCGGTCCGCGGGCAAATCGATGTCCAGTCTTTGCCAACTGTCACCCAAGTCGCGGCTGATCATCAGATCGCCGGCGCCGCCGGCACCCGAAGCGTGGCCGCGGGCGACGTTGCCGAACCCGGCGAAAACCGCGCGCTGATCGGTCGGATGATGGACTAAAGCCCAGATCATCGAATCGAGGTCCTCGGCGAGGCCATTGGTGATGCGTTTCCAGGATTGCGCGCCGTCGGTGCTCTTGAATAGCGCCGCGCGGGCGCCGCGGTTTTCTCTGCGCCAGAAACCCGGGGAGGCATCCGCGGTCGCAATCAGCATGGTCGGCTGATCGCCGTCGCGCTCCGGCGGCAAGAAAAGAAAATCGTGAAAGTAGTCGCGGCTGAGCCCGTTCTCGGCGCGCACCCAACCCTCTTCCGGTTTGTCGCTGGTAAAAAATCCCCGCGCGCTCGCGACATAGTAACGGTCGTGACGTTTGGGATAATTGGCGATGACATGCACATCGAGATAGTCGATTCCCTTGCTCACGTCTTCCCAAGCCGCGCCGCGATCAAAACTGCGCACGATTCCCCCATGTTCGAGACAGAGATAAAGAGTTTTTGGATTGTCCGGGTGAATGTGAATATTGCGCACATGACCCTGGTGCGGCGGCTGGGGATACCACCAGTTTTTGCGCACGGTTTGCGGCAGCCCTTTGAGCGCCGTGATTTCTTGCCAGGTATCGCCGCCGTCTTCGCTGCGAAACAAGCCCACCGGCTCGATGCCGGTGTAAATCACTCGGTCATCGGTCGGATCGACGGTGACGGAGCGGATGTCACCGGCGAAAACCTGCGCCCAGTTCTCGCCGCCGTCGTTGGTGCGGTACAGGCCGTCATGAGTGACGCCGACGAAGACCCGCTCCGGTGACTGCTTGCAGCCGTATATCGAATCGATAATGCCGTCCTCGAAGTGGCGCGCGACTTCGTGCCAGCCGCCGTTCCTTGACCGCCACGTGATCAGTCCATGCTGTGTGCCGGCGTAAAGCCTCACTCCTTCGCTCATGGTTTATCCCTCGGTTCAAGTCGTTCCAGCGGTTCCAAATGTTCCAACGTTGAATTCACGAATGGTGTTTATTGCCCATCGAAACGATTGGAACGATTGGAAGCATTGGAACAGTATTCTCCGGTTCATGGGAATAACTCGATTCGCCCGGTTCCGCCCTGTTTATCCCATTGCGATTCGACACGCGAGAAATATTCCCAAGCCCGGTTGGCGCGCCGCTCGAAATCGATTTCGGCGTTGAAAGTCTTGCATTCGTCCGCCGTGAAATGCTCCACGGGACCGAGCGCCGCCGCCTGCATGGTTTTTTTCGCATCGTCTTCGAGGATGAGGGACGCGAACAAAACCTCGGCAAGGCTCTTACCCGCGACCACGATGCCATGGCCGCGCATGAGCACGGCGCGGTGACTGCCGATGGTTTTCTGCAGCGCATCGCCGCGCTGCGGCGTAGTGACCAGGTGAGCCTCTTTGTAGAGCGGCACGCCCTCGCCGAAAATCGTTCCTTGCAGCGTCACCGGATGGAAATCCCGCTTGGCGATCGCGAAGAGGGTCGCATAGGGGGTGTGCAGGTGCGCCACGGCCAGCGCGTCCGGACGCGCCGCGTGCAGCGCGGTGTGGATGGGCCATTCCACCGGCGGCATGGTTTTGCCATCGAGCGGTTTGCCGTCCAAATGGATGGGAATCATGTCCGATGGCATGAAGTTGGCTTTGTCGGAGCCCGAGCCGGGAGTCACGAACGCGATCCGGCTTTCCGGTTGATAGACGCTCACATGGCCAAAAAGACCGATCATCCCTTGCATGGCAAAGATTCGCGTGCAGGTGGCCAGTTGTTCGCGGAGTTGCTGCTCAGAGGTCATTGTAGGGGTCTCCTTATTCGATCGCCTTCGAGGCTGCGCACGGTGAAGTGTCGCTGTGACTAAGCCCGGCCAGCAACCGAGATGTTTCTCATGCTCAGGAGAAATACCGGTAGATCAAACGCTTAGGATGGATGATCGCAAGCCATAACGCGCGCATCTTGCCGGCGATGCCGCAGCGCGGCGTAAACAGGTCCTTGAGCATGAGACCGAGCGGAATTCTATGCTTGGGAAATTTTTCCTCGCCGACGCTGCGCACGCCGTACTTCTCTTTGCTCTCTTTGAGCACGTAGACGACGTTGCCGCCGCCGGCTTCGCTCATGCCATAGATATATCCGCCCACTGCCTGGGCTTGCTGCTTCGCCTTGTCTGAAATCTCTTCCGACAGACCGAAGTCGAGGGCACCTACCGGGCATGCCTGGACACAGAAGGGCTGCTTATCTTCGCTGATCCGATCGCTGCACATGGTGCACTTGCTGGCTTTGCCGGTGATTTGGTTCCTGGTGATGACTTCCCAGGGACAGGCGTGAATGCAGTATTCGCAGCCGATGCAGACGTCTTGGTTGATCACAACCGCGCCTTCTTCATATTTGGTAATCGCTTCGACGGGGCAGACGGCGGCGCAGGCTGCAAAACTGCAATGCATACAACTGTTGCGCGCCCAGAGCGGCGACATGCCTTCGAGCACGGGCGGTTCCATGGTGATCCAATTCGTCGCCGATAGTTCGTAGAGGCTCGTCCGGTCGTGATCGTTCCAGTCCTTGCAGGCCTGCACGCAGTGGCGGCAGCCGATGCACTTGGTCGCATCGAAAAGAATGCTGCGCGGTTTGCCGTCGATCAAACGCGCCGTGGGCACCAGATTGCCGTATTGTTCTGCCAAAGCTTGAGTCGGGTTCTTGGCCATTCGGGTCCTTTCGGAGACGCGCAAAATCTATCAGCGCTGTGTATCACTTAACTTTTGTCTAGGTCAACCCAACTGCCAGCCGAAGGAGTAAAAGAGCGGAGTGTCGCTAAATTCACTTGTCATTCTCCATCCGTTCCGCATAACATATCGTTCAGCTTCATCTAGCGAAAGAAGGGAGCGGGACATGTCATCAGGAACTTGGCGCGGTACCGTTGGAGTCGTAAAACCGACTTATGGCTCTGGTTCATTGGTGGAGTTCATCCGGCTCCTGCCGGACGGCGTTGGCTGCATTCCCATGTACGCGGGGATCCAAGAACATTCGGAGCGCGGCTATCTCGGCGCATTGGAAAGCTACAACGCGAAAGTGGCGGAGCTGGCCGGGATCGGCGTCGACTTGCTCCACCCCGAGGGCGGGCCGCCGTTCATGGTGCGCGGTTACAAGGCCGAGCAGGAGATCGTCGGCGGCTGGGAAGAAAAATATAAAATTCCGATCTTCACTTCCGGTATGTCCCAAGCGGCTGCGCTGCGCGCGCTCGGCATCAAGAAGTTCGTCGGCTGCACCTACTACCGCGACAAAAAGCTCAACGATCTTTTTGCAAGATACTTTACCGACGCCGGCTTCGAAGTGCTCGGCATGGAGGGAATGGACACGTCGCCGGGTGAGGCGGACAAGATTTCAACCGACACGATTTATCAGCACCTCAAATCGTCGTTCAATAAACATCCCATCGCACAAGCCATTTACTTGCTCGGCTCCGGTGCCTGGCAGGTCAAAGACATCGTCGCGGTGGAAAACGATCTAGGTATTCCAGTCGTTCATCCAGTCGCAGCGCGGGTATGGTTGGTGCAAAAGAAATTGCGGGTGCGAACTCCGATAAAAGGCGCGAGCCGTTTGTTGGAAGAACTTCCGTAGCGGCCGTTTCTAATCGAGCTGCGCCCAATCCATAAATTCTTCCAAACAGAGTTTTTCCAGCGTGTCTTTGAACGGACGCCCGGTCCGCTCGTGCCTGCCGGAGAGTTTGTAGTAGTCCCAGATCATGTCCGGCAGCCACTTGGCGATGGTGAAGCCTTGGTATTTGCCGTCGGGGATGGGTTCCAAAAATCTCGGGCCGACGTCTTGCCAGTCGAAGTCGGCGATCCAGCCGCGCTGGGTCGCAAAGAGACTCTGCAGGATCATGCTGCGGTGACCGGCGGCGAGCGCTTCGTCCATCGAAAAATTCCAGCCGGTGATCGCATTAAACGCGTCGACGATGCTGTTCAAACCATCTTTCTTGTGCGCTTCCTGCGCGAACCAGCAGCCGCCGAAGATGCCGGTGAATTGCCGGTATTGCTCCGAGAGAACGTGAGACCAAACCCAGCCGTCGGGGCGATCCATTTCCAGCGGCCCCCATTTTTCTTTTTCACGCAAATCGGGCGGCGGATTTTTCGAGCCACCGCCTTGCGGTTTCATACCGCCGCTGGCGACGAGCTCGCGTAACATTTGTCCGAGCAACGGACGCCACTCGTGCATCGCCGGTGTGCCGCCTTTGGTGTGCACGGCCCACTTGGGCGCGTCGCCGCCGAGAGCTTCGGCGAGCTGCTTTGGACCTTCGGCCAGCAAATTGCCGAGCCAGCCTTCGCGCCGCGCGGCCATGTCCAGTAGCTTGTCGACCGCTTCGACGTTGCCCCATTCGAGCTTCAAGCCATTGGTCCGGTCCGGACCGAGAAGTCCTTTTTCCCAGGCTTCGAAGGCGACGCCGGCGCCGCAAGAAAAATGGCTGCACTCGATGCCCAGATTATTGATCTTTTCGGCGAGATAGAGGACGGCGTTGCCTTTGATGCCGAGGTTAAAAAAAGTATCGAGCCATTCGCCGCCGGCATTGAAGTGCACGAGGGCGCCCTTGAATTCGCCTTCGCCGAGCCTGGCGTCCCAGGGGCACATGCGCGCGCATTGAAAGCAGGGACGAAGCACGACGTCGTTCTGATCGAAACCTTTGATGTGCGCAGGTTGCAAATCGGTGCTGCGCCAGTTGAGGTTATTCAACGCGCCCCAGGCGTCGCCGTGGCCGTATTTGGTTTTCTTTTTTTTGACATCGTGTTGCTGCAATACCGCGCGCCAGCGGGCGCCGGCGTCCGCTAATTTTACTTTATCACGGTAGCTCGGCCGCAAAGTGCCGGAGACAACGATGGCTTTCAGTTTCTTGGAACCCAGAACGGCGCCGCCGCTGTGCGCGGCGAAATGGTTGTAGTCGTTGGCGAGCATGGCGGCGCGGTTCAGATGTTCGCCCGCAGGGCCGATGCAGAGCACCCTGGCGTCGCGGCAGCCGACGATGTCGCGCAAACGATCTTCGGTATCGCGCGTGCCGAGGCCCCACACTTGGGCCGCGTCGCGTAATTGCGCTTTGCCGTCTTTGACGTAGAGATAAACCGGTTTCGGTGATGCGCCCTGGAGAATAATGCCGTCGTATCCAGCGGCTTTGAGATAGGTTCCCCAATAACCGCTGGTGGCGCCGCGTCCGAGAGTCCGGTTCGTCAGCGGGCTCAAATAGACTGCGGTCATCTTGGTGCCGCCGGGCGTGAAGCCGTTGCCGGTGAGCGGCCCGGTCATCATCACGACGATATTTTCCGGACCGAACGGCGTGGCGTCGAGCGGCAACTCGTTCATCAAAATATACAAGGCCAGCGCCTGCCCGCCGATGAATTTTTTCAAGATCGGTTCTTCGGGGAGATTTTCGTCGTTCAAGCTCCCGGTAGTCAGATTGACGCGCAGGATCTTGCCCATGTAGCCGCCGGGAAGGGAAGTGGTGCGTTTGGCCGGAAGCATTTCCATCCTGGTCGCCGCCTCTTTAGTACCGCGAGTCGTTCCAATCGTTCAACACGTTCAAGCCGCTCAACACGTTAAAAGCCGAGGAAAAAATTCAAAGTTCAACGCACGCCGAAGATGGCGCGCATTTCTTCCACCGCCGATCCGTAGTCCTTGGCCGAGTGCGGGTCACTGGCGAGCAGCTTCACGTTGCGGAGCGAAAAAACTTTTGGATCGATGCCGCGGTGACTGGGAATTCTGCCCTGATCGCGCAACATGCGCTGCCCTTCGGCGGAAAGAATGAAGCCGATCAGCAGTTTGCCCGCGTTCGGGTGCGGCGCGGCTTTGGCCAGGGCGATTGGATGCACGTAGGTGATCACCGGCTCGTCGAATACATACTGCACGGGGCCGCCCTGGTTTTTGATCCGCGCGGCGATATGCGCGTAGGTGTTGGAAACGGCGTGAAATTCGCCGGCGGCGAGAAGCTGCGCTGTAATGTTATGGCCATCGCGGATGCCTGGCCTCTGCGCCGCGAGCGCCTTCAGAAAATTGCGCGCCTTCTCCTTGCCCCAGCGCTGTTGCAAGCTCACGTACCATTCGGGATCTTGCAGATTGACGCCCAGGCGGCCTTTCCAGCGCGGCGCGAGCAGGTCCTCGTACTTCTTGGGGGCTTCGTTGGGGCGGACGAGTTGCGTGTTGTACGCCATCGTATCAAGCAGCGAATGCACGCTAACCCAATGGCCGTCCGGGTCCTTGAAGCCTTCGTCGTAATCCGCTGCTTCCGGAGGAACATATTTTTGCGTAAGGCCGGAATCCTTCATGAGTTGGACTTGAAAACCCGCGGAGGTAACGACGTCGACGGCGAAACGGCCGGCCTTGGCCTCCGTTACGGCGCGCTGCAGAACGCGCTCGCTGGTGCCGCGGTAGAAAGACGGCTTGATAAACGGGTATTTTTTCTTAAATGCGTCGACCAGCGTGACGATCTGCTCGTTGTTAAGCGAGCTGTAGAGGACGACTTCGCCTTCAGCCTTGGCGGATTCTTCGAGCGTCGCCGCCTTCAGGACACCGGGAAATAGGACCACCAGGACATACAGGGTGAATAGACGGTGTTTCATTGTTGCACGCTCTGTTAAACGTGACCGGCGAAGAGCCGGTCCATCGGCAGCGTGCTTTTCATCAGTCCCTGTTCGATCTGATAACGATTCATGGCGGCGAGCGTGCGCTTTTCGTTCTCGCCCATCTTGTAAGCGTACGGATCCTCGCCGAGCGCGTCGCGCTCTTTTTGATAACCGGCGCGCTCCTCCTCGGACATGTACCGGGAGGCAACGTCGCGCGCGTCCATGAACGCGTGCGTCAACTTTGCCGGCAAGTCGGGATAGCGCTCGGCGACGGCGCGGCGGATCGACAAGACGTGCATGATCGGATTGATGCCGGTCTTCTTGACGTAGTCGATGATTTCCTGATCGTCGTCGAAGAGCGGCTTTACACCGGGATAGGCCGACATCATCTTCGGCGTCTCGCCGCCGCCGAAAAAGCCGGCGTAACCGTTGTCGCCCGGCACCACCGCGCCGTGCAGCTCGCCGTGATTCAGCATCTGCGAAAGCACGAGCTTTTCCTCGCCGAAGGGGGGCGGCGGCTCGATGCGCTGCACTTTGACCGGCAGCTCGTGGCCGATGAAGACTTCCCGTCCAGAAACAAACCACTGCATGTCGGTAGTCTTGATGCCATGCGCATCGAGGAGATAGCCGCGCGCCCAGACCACGGCGGTGGCGCCGTAGCGGAAGCAGCCGAACTTTTTGCCGCGCAGTTCAGAGGGATGCTTGAGCTTATCTTCGCAGTGATAAATATTGCGCTGGCGCGGTCCGCGCTCGAAAAACACCGGGATCGCCAGCAGCTCCTGGCCTTTCTCGATCGCGCGCAGCAAGCTCGCGGCCGAAACTTCGCCGACGTCCCACTGGCCGTGGAGATACTTGTAATGGCGCTCGCCGGAAGTCGTAAAGTTCGGGTCGACCGCGAGCTCGTAGCCTTCGACGCCGACTGTGCCGTCGATGATCGCCTGACAACGGGGATGGTCGGGGAGACCCAAGGCGATGCGGGGTTTACTGGACATGGCGGGTTCCTTTCGTAGATCGCAAAAGTAGCGGTTCCAAACGTTTCAATAATTCCATAGGTTCCAATCGTGTTTTCCGACGCCCCTGGAACCAGTGGAACGACTGAAACCGTTGGAACACATGTTATTATCGTGCCCCTTCGAAGATTTCCCGGTAACGGTTGCCGATCACTTGATAGTGCTTTCCTATATCGAAAATATCCGGCATGCGCACATCCTGGCCTTCCAAGAGTTGACTCTCAGGCGATTTAACTTTGGCATTTGCCGGCATCCGATTGGTCCTCACGACGATTTTCTGTCCTTCCTCCGAGAGGAGATAGTCAATGAATAGCGCGCCGGCCAATGGATGCGGCGCGTTGGCGGTCATAAAAACCAGGCTGGGACTTAAAAAATAGGGCTGGATCGGCGCGAAGGCCAACGGCGCGCCTTGCTTGGCCAGGGTAAGGACGGAATTCAAGTTGGTCTCCACCGCCATGTCGAACTCGCCCGCCGCCACCAGTTGGGTCATCAGGCGCCGGCCGCGTTGGTGCGCAATGTTCTGCTCGTCCAGCTGCTTCATGAAACGCAACCCGGCCTCTTCACCGAGATATTGCATCATGGTGCCGAACCAAACATAGGATTGGCTGTCCATGGTCAGCTTGCCCTTCCAGCGCGGCTTCACGAGATCTTCGACTTTGCGCGGCGCTTCTTCCTTTTTCACCTGACGAGTGTTGTACGCGCTGACCATGACGTTGGTCATGTAGGCCGTCCACAAGCCTGCTTTGTCTTTGAATCCGTCGCGAAAGAATTCTCTTTGCGGAGAACGATAGCGCGCCGCGATATTTTTATCGATGAGCGCCAGCACACCCAGTTGGCCGCTCAAAACGACATCGGAGAGCGGTTTGCCGGCGCGCGCCTCGGTGTCGAGGCGGGTGATGATCGCCGCGCCGGAAAAATGCACGCTGGTCGCCTTCACGCCGGGATATTTTTTCATGAAGCCGTCGGTCAGCGGCTTCATCGCCGACACGTCCATGTTGGCGTAGACAATAGCCTCGCCATCGTTCTTGGCGGCCTGATACAATTTTTGCTGCCGTTCAGCGGGCGGAAGGGTTTCCAGGGCGGCGAGCTTGGACTCGACGGTCTGTGCGTGAAGTTCCGCCGCGGCGCCAAGCATTGCGGAGACGATTGCAACCATCAGAATTTTTGCCATGGTCTAAACCTCCCTTTCAGCCGCTATTTGCGAATGCCCAATTCCCGCTGGATTTCGTTCAGCAGAGAAAAATCCACCAGCTTGGCGATCGGCGGTGACGAACTCAGCTTGAGCGGAGCCGTGATGGTCAGGTCGATATTGGCGCGCAGCGACTCATCGCTGGCACCGCCGGGATTTTGCGGGTCAATGGCTTTCATGCAGATTTCCGCTGCGCCCTCGGTCACGTCGCGCGGATGGTTGAATTCGGCTTGAGCGATTTTAAATGTTTCCTCTTTGCGGTTTTTGATGAACAGCAGGCTTTTCACCATCGCGCGCATCCAGCGTTTGAGCTTGTCGCGCCGGTTTGCCAGATGGGCGTCGGAGGTCGAATAGCCAGCCCACGGCCAGGGTCCCATGTCGGCAAGGACGCCCAACTCGGTGAAGCCCTGCTTTTTGAGCAGCACGGCGGCGTCGGGATTGAAGGCGCGCGCTTGGATCGTTCCGTTGCGCATGGCGATCACCGAAGTCTCGGCGCCGCCGATGTTCAAAAACGTCACGTCTTTCTTTGGGTCCATGCCGTGATGTTGCAAGACCATGCTGGCAGCGAGCTCGGTCGTCGCGCCGGGCCCGGTGGTGCCGATGATTTTTCCTTTCAAGTCCTGGACGCGCTTGATTCCCGGCGCGCCCATCAGAACGAAGAGCGAGCGGTTGTAGGGGAAGAGGATCGCTTTGAGCGGCGCGCCGCGCGCCGCCGCGCGCATGGCAGAACCTGCGATGCCGGCGATGTCGATTTCTCCGGCGAGCAGCGCCGTCACGACGACGCTGGAACCGACTTGAATCCACTGGATGTCGAGATTCTCCTGGGCGAACAGACCCGTGCGCATGCCGACGAAGAGCGGCAGATAGCCGAAGTCCTTGGTCGACAGCGCAATGCGGAGCTGCTCGGCTTGGACCGGGCTCAACGGCGCGAAGATCGACATCGCGAGCCACGCCATGATTAAGGCTTTCTGGAGATTGGAGCGCTGTGGTTTTTTCATGGTGTTTTTTGCAGATATCGGAATCGGATTATCGCCCGCAAAGGCGCGACGACGCAAAGGCCAAAAGAAGATCTTCCCTATCTTTGCGTCTTAGCGGCTTTGCGGGAGACTTTCTTAATCAAGATATCCTCTTTCGCGAAAATATTTCTTCGCTCCCGGGTGCAGCGGAATGTTCAACTGCCCGGCTTCGCCGCCGCGGCAAAACTCGCGCATAGTCATCGGGCGCTTGTCAAAATGATCGACGGGAATCCGCTTATGGCAAAGGTCGATGCTGCGGGCCATCTGATAAGCGATTTCGGGCGGCAAGTCGGCGTGGCAGAAAAATGTCCACCCGCTGAAATCGACGCAGCGAATATCGCGCTCAAGTTTCGGATAATGCCGGCGCGTGAGCATGGCGCTGGGAAAACCGAGTTTTTCCATGTGGCGGGCGGCGTTGTCGTTGACCGGCAAGAATCGCATGCCGGAGCTGAGCGCCGTCGGCCCCCAGCTCTTGACGCCCTCGTCGAAAACCGCGTCGGCCTTGCCGGATTGTATATGATCTTTGCGCATGGGCCCGCTCGGATTCGGCGCTTCCATGACTTTGCCACCCCAGCGCTCGATGTCGCGAAAACTCATGTCGTAAGCGTTGAGGACTTCCTCGATGGCGTAAACGGTGGTTTGCAGCTTGCCGCGCCGCCGGGTCGAGATGCGCAGGGGATACTTTCGTCGCTTCACGTCTTCGAGGGATTCGATGCCGCTGTCTTTGCGCACGGCAAAAATCAGCCGGTCCCAGGTCGGAAAAACGCCGATGGCCCGGAGCGGAATTTTGTCCTTGTAAAAGCCGCAGCCGAGATAGGCCATGGCCGACAGGCCGACAGGATTGCCGAAGCCAAAATCGATTTTCTTCTTATCGACGAGGATGGCGGGGCCGGTGCCGCCGAGCTCCGAATCGCGCCAGCCCATAGCGACGTCGAGCCGGGATTGGCGCGGCAGGTCCGCGTTATTGAAAAACGCCAGCGAGACGACGTTGGCAATGTCCACACGTTTGGAAGTCGCGCCGATGGTGAGTTTGATCGGTCTGTCCATGTTGTGATCCTAATGAAATTGTCTGCCGGATTGAGTCGGAGCGTTCATCACGAGGCGAAGCCGCAAGCTCAACTCGGAATATCTCCCGCAAAGGCGCGAAGGCCGCAAAGATCGGAGATTGAGGGTAAGGATCATCGATCAGAGTTTTCTTTTTCCCAATAACCTTGGCGCCTTTGCGTCTTGGCGAGAGGAATTCCGAAATTCAGTTCTCCTGCCGCGCGCGCCGGCCGCCGGGGCGGGGGAAGTGCAGCTCCAAATAATTGCCCTCGGAGTCGAACATGTAAATGGTATTGCCGCTGTCGCGTTCGACGCTGCGGTGATATTTGCCCAACTCTTTGGCGGTTTTCAACGCGTCGTCATAATCTTCCCACGCCATGTCGAAAGCCTGATGGGCGATTCCATCTTCATCGAGAGCGTCGCGCGCGATCGGCGTCGGCCGCTCGAAAAGCACCACGTCGTCGTTGCCGCAGCGAAACCGATCGAGCTTCTGTGCCACACCGCGGATCGGAAACGAATCCGGATTGTTCGGATTACCACCGACGCGGCCGAGATATTCCATGCCGAGCACGTTGGTGTAGAACTCCTTGGCGCGATCCAGATCATCCACCGGTATGCCCATATGGTAGACTTTCTGCAACTTCATAGGTGATTTCTTCCTTTCGTTCGCGGGCGTGATTTTCTGCCTAAGCTGCGGCTCTGTCAAGCACGGCGCGCGGCTTTTAGATTTGCTTCCGCGCGGGCTTCTGCTTATGATCCGGTCAAAGATGGCTCAGACGTTTTTCAAAGTGCTTGCGCCGCAAGAGGCGCTGAAGATTCTGCTATCCGTTGCGCCGGTCGGCACGGAGCGGATTCACTCGGTGAAAGGGCGCGGCCGCGTTCTCGCCGATGATCTTTACTCGACCGTGGATTTGCCGCACTTTCACCGCGCGGCGATGGACGGTTACGCGGTCAAAGCGAAGGACACTTTCGGCGCCAGCCAGAGTCTGCCGGCGTATCTGAAGTTGGCCGGCGTGGTCGAGATGGGCAAAGCGGCGGTGCAGCCGCTCGCGACCGGCGAAGCGATCCGCATCTCCACGGGCGGCATGATGCCGCCCGAAAGCGACGCCGTGGTGATGGTGGAATATACCGATGAAACCGCCGCCGGCCTGGTGGAAATTCACCGCGGCGTGTCGCCATGGCAGAACGTCATTCAGATCGGCGACGATATCAAAAAAGACGAGCTGGTATTCCGATGCGGGCGGCGCTTGCATGCTCACGACCTCGGCGCTTTAACCGGCGTCGGCATTTCTTCGATACCCGTCTACCGACGGCCGCGAATTGCGCTGATTTCCACCGGTGACGAGATCGTTGACGTTGACACCGTGCCGTTACCGGGGCAGGTGCGCAACATCAATCAGCATTCGCTCGCCGGCCTGATCGAAGAATCCGGCGGCGAATTGAAAGACTGGGGCGTGATCCCCGACGACCGCGATGCTCTGACCCAAGCGATCGGCGCGGCCCTCGAGTGGGGCGACTTGGTGCTGCTGTCCGGCGGCAGCTCCATGGGCGCCAAGGACATCGCCCTGGAGACCATTTTGTCTTTTGCGGATGCCGAATTCGTCTTCCACGGTATTTCGATCGCTCCCGGCAAGCCGACGATTTTCGCCAGGGCATGCGGCAAGCCGATTCTCGGGTTGCCGGGTTATCCGGTCTCCGCGCTGGTGATCTTCGATCTGTTCGCGGCGCCGATGATTCGCCGTCTCGGGGGCGAGGGCGGGGCGGCGCTCGCGCGCTTCAGCAAAACCGTAAAAGCCAAATTGCAGACCAACATCGCCTCGCAGATCGGCCGCGAGGATTATGTGCGCGTGACACTGGAGGGCGATCCGCATGCGCTCGTCGCTACGCCCTTGCCAAGCAAGTCCGGCGCGATATTCACGCTGGTCAAAGCCGACGGCATGGTGCGTATTGAAATGAATCAAGACGGTTTGGAGCAGGGGGAAGAGGTCGAAGTCATACTTTTTTAATTTCGGGTTTCAGGTTCCGGGTTGGGAAATAACTCGAAACCCGAAACGGCAAACCCGAAACAGTTACGATCATGGCACGCAAACGCTATTTAAAGAAGGTCACGTTGGGCGAGGCCAAGGGGCTGTTCCTTGCGACCGTCGACCCGTCCCGGCTCGGCGTGGAAGAGATCGCGGTTGACGATGCGCTCGACCGCATCACGGCGGGGCCGGTCTTCGCGAAGATTTCTTCGCCGCACTATCACGCTTCGGCCATGGACGGCATTTGTGTGCGCGCGGAAGACACCTTCGGCGCCACCGAATTTGCCGGCAAAAAATTGCATTTGACCGATTCCGCGGCGCCGGGGAGGGCCGCGTTCAAATACGTCGATACCGGGAACGCGCTGCCGCCCTGGGCCAACGCCGTGATCATGATCGAAAAAGTGCATGCCATCGACGAGCGGACGGTGGAGATCTTCGAGTCGGTGGCGCCATGGACGCACGTGCGCCTGGTCGGCGAAGACGTGGTCGCCACCGAGTCGCTTCTACCGCGCGCCCATCGCTTGCGCCCGTACGATCTCGGCGCGTTGCTGGCGGCGGGGCATACGACCGTAAACGTGAAAGCGCGACCGAAGGTCGGCATCATTCCCACTGGCGACGAACTGATCCAGCCGGGCGAAGAAACCAAACCTGGCGCGGTGATCGAATTTAACTCTACCGTGCTCGCCGCCTTTATCCGGGAATGGGGCGGTGAGCCGGTCAAGTTTCCGCGCGCGAAAGATGACTTGGTTGCGCTCACGCGAGCGCTCCGGCTAGCTGCCGACAGGTGTGACTTAGTCGCGATCATCGCTGGATCTTCGGCGGGCGAGCATGATCTGACCGCGGATGCGGTCGCCGACGCCGGCGAGTTGCTCGCTCACGGCATCGACGTCATGCCCGGCAAGCCGGCGGTGCTGGGGCTGGCGCATAACAAGCCGGTGCTCGGCGTGCCGGGCTATCCGGTATCGGCGATCGTCATCGCGCGGGAAATTCTCCGCCCCGCGCTTGAAAAATTCCTCGGCTCCGCCGCGCCGGCCCAGCCGACCGTGCGCGCCGTCGTGCCAAAGAAGATTGCCTCCCATCTCGGACTCGAAGAATTTATTCGCGTGACTTTGGGCCGAGTGGGCGAGAAACTGGTTGCCGTGCCGCTTGCCCGCGGCGCCGGGGTGATTACCACGATGGTCCATGCCGACGGATTGATGCGGATTCCCAGCCTGGTGGAAGGGCTCAATGCCGGCGAGGGCGCGGAGGTGGAATTGCTTCGCCCGGCGGCCGATATCGAGAACACGATTCTTTGCACCGGCAGCCATGACCTCGCCATCGCGGTGCTGGAAGATCAACTAAAGCTTGCCTATCCTGAGCTCAAAATCGCTGCCACCAATGTCGGCAGCCTGGGCGGGCTACTCGCTTTGGAACGGGGCGAGACTCACATTGCGGGAACCCATCTGCTCGACCCGGAGACCGGCGTTTATAATATTCCCGACATCAAAAAAGCCATTCCCAAGACGGCGCTGGCGCTCGTGCATTTGGCGCAGCGCGAGCAGGGGATTCTCGTCGCGCACGGCAATCCCAAAGCGCTCGCGGGGCTTGAAGATCTCCCCAAGTCGGGCATTCGCTTCGTCAACCGACAAGCGGGCTCAGGCACCAGGGTGCTGTTCGACCACGAGTTAAAAAAACGCGGACTCGATCCCATGTCAATCGCCGGCTATGAGCGTGAAGAATTTACCCACATGGCGGTCGGAGTGGCGATCGCCAGCGGCCTTGCCGACGCCGGTCTTGGTGTGCGCGCGGCGGCGACCGCGTTAGGGCTGGATTTCATTCCCGTAGCCGACGAAGAATACGACCTGGCGGTTGATCGAGCCTTTATTGAGTCCGAGCGCGGTGCCAAACTGATGCAAATAATTCGCTCCGATGCCTTCAAGCGAGCGGTCGCAGCGCTCGGCGGCTACAACCCGGCGCGGGCCGGCGAAGTTCTTTATCACCAATAAGTTCGCCACAGCTCGGTCGACTCCCAGCCGCGGAAAAGCGTTTGTCCGCCCAGGCTTCGCTGCAATTGCGCGTCTTTCGGAATTGGCGCTCCGCCATCACAGTGCTGCAAAAGAGGCAAGCGGCTGATGGTCTCCTCTCCAAGGTTGCGCTGAGTCGTCGTCACCTGTCCAATTCTGTACCATTTCCGTACCGTGCCGTCTCAGTTGTGCACCGGGTTGTTCAATAAAACCAAATAATTGCGAAACTGAGGAAAATGGCACCGGCATTGCTCCGCGAAGTAGTTTTGGAGAGTGCGCCCATGGACACTAATTTCGATCGATTGAGGCTGCTAACCTTGCCTGAGGCGGCGGAATTGCTCCATGTCTCTACGCGCACGGTACAAAGGATGATCCGCAGGAAAGATCTGCCGGCGTTCAAGGTCGGCGGCCAGTGGCGCCTCCGAGAAAGCCAGCTGACCCAGTGGATAGAATCCCGAGAGGAATTCTCGGAGGACTCGAACAAGAGAGGCGATAATCCGTGACGGCGGCGGAACTGCGTCGTTGCCCCAGCCGCCAGCGCAGGCTCCCGCTCGCTCAACGCGGAAGAAAAACTCGCGATAGTGGCAAAGTCTAACCACCATATCCTTCTTAGAAGCGATCCGTCTTTTGGCGTTCCACCCTGCGCAGGGCGCAATGGCCAAACTGCCTCGGTCAGTCTCCGCGA
Source organism: Chloroflexota bacterium (assembly GCA_050257635.1). GTDB lineage: Bacteria > Desulfobacterota > Binatia > UBA9968 > UBA9968 > DP-20. The sequence goes on along the minus strand of JBLMXG010000025.1, from coordinate 16,586 downwards.
CTGATGACGATCATGTGGAAGCTTGACCAGATTCTTCTCCAAGCCACGGAATCGTTTTTACGAAAGCTCCGACAACGGCTCATCATCATTATTCTGATCGCCGTCTTGCCGATTCTGGCCATGATTCTCTATCAGGCCAAGGTAGTCCGCGATCTACGGATAATCGAGGCGCAGGAGAATGCCTGGGAAATCGCTGAAAATGTCGCAATCCGGGAGTCGCGTTACATCGATTCGGCCAGACAGCTGTTGTCCCTGCTGGTCGAGACGCCGGAGGTGGCGGAGGGAAGCAAGAGGGCGTGCGGTGAATTTCTGCGCCGCTTCGCGGAGCATAATCGCGTGTATGTCGACCTCGGTGTCGCCGATGCCGACGGCAATGTGCGCTGCCGGGCTCACGGCGATGAAACCGGCGAAAGGGTTTCCCAAGCCGGCTATTTTCGCAGAGCGGTCGCGGTCAAGGGATTCGCCATCGGCGACCATCACGTGCGCGGCGCGCCGCCCCGGCACAGCCTCAGCTTCGCTTTGCCCGTGTTGAACCGCTCGGGCGCTGTCCGCGTGGTGATCTTTGCGGCGCTCGATGTCAACTGGATCAATCAGCTTGCGGCGCAAAGCCACCTGCCCGCAGGCGTTGTCTTATCGATCGTGGACAGCAAAGGCATTCTGCTGGCGCGATTTCCGGAAACGGACAAGTGGGTGGGCAAACATATCCCGGATGCTTCCCTCTTCGAGATGCTCCGGCTGCGCAACCAGGTAAGCCGGGAACTGGTCGGCTTGGACGGCGTGGATCGTCTCTATGCGCTAAAACCTTTATCGCTTCATCCCGCTGCCGGTCAGATGTATGTGATGGTCGGCATTCCCAAAGCGCTGGCGTATGGCCAGGTCAATCAGGTCCTGGCGCGGAATTTGATCTGGCTGACGCTCGTGTCCCTGACAGCCGGCGGTTTAGCCTGGTTGGTCGGCAGCAAATTCGTCGTCGATTACGTCAAAGACCGGATCGAAGCGGAGGAGGAACGGGCTCGCCTCGCAGCGATTGTAGAATCCTCGGAGGAAGCGATCATCGGCATGAGCCTGGACGGCACCGTAACGAGTTGGAACGACGGCGCGGAAGCGACCTACGGTTTCAGCGCGGCCGAAGTCATCGGCCAATCGGTTTTGCAACTGATCCCATCGACACACCATGGTGAAGTCGTCGAGCTTCTCGATGTGATCAAACAAGGGCGCGGTATCAACCGTTACGAGAGCAAGCGCCTGCGCAAAGACGGGCAAGTGTTCGACGTTTCCGCTTCGCTGTCGCCGATTCGCGATGTTCAGCGCAATATCATCGGCGCTTCCAACGTGACCCGGGATATCACCCTGCTCCGCCAGGGCGAGGAGCGGCTGCTGGCTTACACGGACCAGCTCGAGTCGCTCAATTTGGTTTCCCAGGAAATCGCCTCGACGCTTTCGATCGAGCAGGTGATCGAGCGCGGCTTGAACCGTCTCATCAAGGCCAGCGGATTTGATTTGGCGTTCGTGAGTTTCTCTGAAACAGTCGGCGGCCGGTCTTTTTATGGGAGCGCCCTCAAGCCCAGCTCTTTGACCGAGCTCGAAGCGATCGGGTCGCGCCTGAGCGGCGAAATGCAACAATTGTTGGGGCAATGCACGAGTCCCTGCTTTTTCGAGGAAGTCGCAAACGCGCCGGAATTCGCCGGCGCGTGCTGGAAAGACGAGATCGGCGCGTTGGCGGTTCTGCCGCTCGGACGAAATCCACAAATCCACGGGGCGGTCACTGTCATCGGTTTTGAGCCGCGTCCGTTCAGCGCCGACGAAAGGCGATATTTGCAGGCGATGTCACAGCAAATCGCCCTGGGCGTGGAAAACGCGAGGCTTTACAGCCTCAGTGTGCAAGCGAACGAAGAATTGCGCCGAGAAATCGACGAACGCAAGCGGGCCGAACGAACCCTCGCAGATTTTACCGCGATGGTCGCCCATGATCTGCGCTCGCCGTTGTCGAACATCCTCTCGATCACCGATTCGATTCGCGAGGGCATCTTCGGCGCGGTATCCGATCTGCAGCATAAATGGCTGTGGAAAGTGCAAGAGAGCTGCCGGAGCTTGATCGACCATGTCAGCGACTTTCTCGAAATCTCCAAGATCGACGCCGGAAAGCTAAACCTGATGAAAACTTCCGTGGATCTCAAGGGATTGCTCCACGATTGCTACCTCGACCATACGGTGGAAGCCGACAAAAAACAGATCGCATTCAGGGAGGAAGTCGGCGACGGTTTGCCGCGCTTACAGGTCGACGTGCGGCGCATCAGCCAGGTCGTTGAGAATCTTTTGAGCAATGCCTTCAAATTTACCGGGAGCGGCGGCGCCATCGAGCTCGCCGGGCGCGCATGGGGCGACCACGAGGTCGTTTTCTGGGTCAAGGATTCCGGCATCGGCATACCCCCGGAGGAGTTCGCCTCGATCTTCGATAAGTACCGCCAGGTCATGAACGGACAGCACTCGAGCCGCGACGGCACCGGGCTCGGGCTGGCGATCTGCAAGAAAGTCGTCGAGGCGCACGGCGGGCGCATCTGGGTGGAGAGCGAGCCGGAGCGCGGCGCGACATTTTATGTATCGCTGCCGGTGGAAACCGCCGAGCCGAGTCGCGCTACACCGGCATGAGGCCGTGTTTCTTTCTTGGCCGTTCTTCCTTTTTAGAGCGCAGGATGTCCAGGGACTGGATCAGCCGCTTGCGGGTTTCATGGGGCCGGATCGCGGCGTGGGCGAATTGCTTCGAGAGCGCTTCGAAAGGGCCGTTGAAGCGCTCTTGAAATTCGGCCATTTTTTCCGCGCGGGTCTTAGCCGGATCCGCGGACTGTTCGATCTCGCGGCGGTAAAGCACATTGACCGCGCCGCCGCCGCCCATCACCGCCAGTTCGACCCCGGGCCAAACAAAAAGTTGATCGGCGCCCATCTCGCGGGTGCAGAGCGCCTGCTTGGCGCCGCCATAACCTTTGCGCAGGACGACGGTAATCTTTGGCACGGTGGCTTCGGCGTAGGCGTAGAGCATTTTGGCGCCGTGGCGGATGATGCCTTTTTCTTCCTGCTGCTTGCCGGGGAAGAAGCCCGGCACATCCATCAAGGTAATTACCGGAATGTTGAAAGCGTCGCAGAATCGGATGAAGCGCGCCGCCTTATCCGACGCGTCGACGTCGAGACTGCCGGCGAGAAACATCGGCTGGTTGGCGACGAAACCGGCGGGATAGCCGTCGAGCCGGCCGAAACCGATGACCAGATTGCGCGCGAACTTCGCTTTTAACTCGAGAAATTCGCCGTCGTCGACGACCGCCTTGATGACTTGAACGATATTGTAAGCCCGCTTCATGTCGCCGGGAACGATCTTCGCGAGCGAGTCGAGCGCGCGCGCCGGGTCGTCGCGGCTCTCCTTGCGCGGCGGCAACGATTCGAAACTGGAGGGCAAGAAGCTCACGAGCCTTCGGATCGTCGCCAAGCATTCCTCGTCGTTCTCGGCGACCAGATCGGTAACGCCGGAAACTTCCGAATGGATCTTGGCGCCGCCCAGCTCTTCCATCGTCACCGTCTCCCCGAGCACTTCCTTGATGACCGCCGGGCCGGTGATGAACATCTGGCCGGTGTTCTGCACCTGGATGATGAAATCGGTAAGCGCCGGCGAGTAGGAGCCGACACCGATGCACGGTCCCATGATCGCCGAGATCTGAGGTATGGCACCGGACGCGATACTGTTCTCGAAAAAGATTTTGCCGATGGCCGACGTGACCGACAACCCCTCCTGGATGCGCGCGCCGGCGGAATCGTTGAGCCCGATCACCGGCACGCCGAGCTTGCGCGCGGTCTGGATCGCATAGGCGATTTTTTCGGCGTGGGCACTGCCGACGCTGCCGGCGAGCACCGCGCGATCCTGGGAGTAGACGTAGACGGGCCTGCCGTCGACCTTGCCGAAGCCGGTGACCACGCCGTCGGAAGGCAGTCTTTTTTCCGCCATGCCGAAATCGCTGCACTGGGTTTCGGCGAGCATGAACTCTTCAACGAAAGTGCCCGGGTCGAGGAGTCGATCCAGCCGCTCGCGCGCGGTGAGCTTGCCCTCGGCATGCTGTTTGGCGGCGGCCTTGGGATCGGCGTCGAGCGCGATTCTCTCCAGCGAAGCGAGCCGTTCTTCGAGCTCTTCTCGGGTCTGGGCCATGGCGTTGCGGGTCTATGGGCCGACGATGCCCATGCCTTGAAGCACCGAGAGCATCACCGCCGCGGCGATCACCGAGCCGATCTGCCCGCCGGCGTTGGCGCTCATGGCGTGCATCAGCAGATAGCTTTTCTTGTTGTATTTTTGACCTTCCATTTGAACGACGCGCGCCGACATCGGAAACGCCGAAATGCCCGCCGCGCCGATGAGCGGATTGATCTTGCCGCCGGTCATGAGGCACATCAGCTTGCCGAACAGGATGCCGACCGCCGTATCCAGACTGATCGCGACAAAGCCGAGCGCCAGGACCAGCAGGGTCTCGCCGCGGAGAAATTTCCCCGCCTCCATGGTCGCGCCGATGCACAGGCCGAGAAGCAGGGTGACGATATTGGTGATCTCGTTCTCCGAAGCGCTCTTTAGCCGATCCACGACGCCGCACTCCCGCATCAAGTTGCCGAGCATGACCGTGCCGATCAATGGCGCGCCTTTGGGGGCCAGAATCGAGGCGAAAATCGTGACGACGATAGGAAAGACAATCTTGGTCGTCTTTGATATCGGCTGACTCTTGGCTGCTCCCATGATGATTTGTCTTTCTCCCTCCGTGGTCAGCGCGCGCATGATCGGCGGCTGAATGAGCGGCACCAGGGACATGTAAGAATAGGCCGCGACGGAGACGGCGCCGAGCATATGCGGCGCGAATTTGGAGCTGACGTAGATCGCCGTAGGTCCGTCACAAGCGCCGATGATCGAAACCGCGACAGCATCGAGCTTGTCAAAGCCCAGAGCGAGAGCGAGCAGCAGCGTTAGGAAGATGCCGAATTGGCCGGCGGCGCCGAGCAAGATGATCTTGGGATTTTCCAACAACGGCTTGAAATCGGTCATGGCGCCGATGCCGAGGAAAATCAGCAACGGAAAAACTTCGGTGCGCACCCCGTTGTCATAGAAATAGCGAATAAAGCCGTCTTCCGCCATCATTTCGGATAACGGAATGTTGACCAGGATGGCGCCGAAGCCGATCGGCACCAGGAGCAGGGGTTCGTATCCTTTGGCAATGCCCAAATAGAGCAGTACGGATCCAATCAGGATCATGATGACGTGGCCGGGTCCGAGATTCAAAACTCCGAGGAAGAGACCTTGAGCACCGGATACGAGCGCGGATTCCATGAGCTAAAATTACCCTTTCTTCGCTGCCGACTCTTCGGGTTGGTAGGGGAAGACCTTTTTCATCAGCAAGATGAGCAAGCTTAGAATCCACAGCACCAGCATGGTTCCGCCCATGCCGATCAGTGCCAAGGTGAGGCCGAAAGTCCAAGTATCCATGGCGCTTCTCCTTAAACTTAAATCGGTTGACGGAAACTGCCGATCGGTCCTACGGCATCACTCGATGACGGCCAGCGCTTCCTCGGCTTCGACCGCTTGACCCGGCGAGACTTTGAGCTCTTTCAACGTGCCGCTGGTCGGCGCCACGATCGGGATTTCCATTTTCATGGCTTCCATGACGATTACCACTTCGTCTTCGTCGACATGGTCGCCGACCTGCTTTTCGATTTTTAGGATTTTTCCGACCATGGGTGCTTCGACAATGGTAGCCAAGGGTTTTCTCCTTTTGGTGGTGTTTCCGCCAGCTCAAGATCTCTTGCATCGTTCGAGATGACGAGCGGATATTCTGCTCTCGTTCCGATCCAGGCGATAAGTTTTTCCCGGCAAGAAATGCGCGGTGCGCAATGTGAATTACGCGCCTGTTTTTTACGTTTGTTATCGCTTATGAATCTGCGTTCAACGCGTTAAATTGCCATTTAGTAGAGTTTGAATAGTCTTGTCAATGCTACTCGCGGTTTTTAGTCGTAAAATTGACTGCATAGCTGGCGTAGCAGCGTGTTTTGCGCGCCCGACAAGCTTGCTTTTGCGGGTGGTATGGGATAATACCCAAACATAGTTTTGGGAGGAGATTATGTCCAAACCGGCAGTGCAGATCGATAATGTGATGGATAACATTCCCTACTACGACAAATGGCAAATGGGCGAGGGAATCCCGATCGTTAAAACTTTTTTCGTTCAGGATCTCAAGAAGGTCGAGATAAAGCCTTGGGATAGAACGGGCGCGAGCGGCGCTTTCATTAATATGGAAGGCGCGGAAGGAGCCACGGGCGCTTATGTTCTTGAGATCGCCCCGGGCAAACACACCCACCCGCAGAGGCATCTCTACGAAGATCTGATTTTTGTTCTCAAGGGGCGCGGCGCGACGACCATTTGGAACGATAAAGGTGCCAAGCAGACTTTTGAATGGCAGGACGGCAGTCTCTTCGCGTTGCCGCTCAACTGTAGCTACCAGCACTTCAACGGTTCCGGCAACGAGCCCGCAAGGTTTTTCTCCGTGAACAGTATGCCGATCGTGTTCAATTTATTTCACAGCGCGGATTTTATCTTCAACACGCCGCACGATTTTAGCGACCGGTTCGACGGTGACCCGGAATACTTCAGCGGTAAGGGCAAAGCCTACCCCGGGCGGGTGTGGGATACTAACTTCATTGCGGACGCGCGGAATTTCGCCCTCGAAGATTGGAAGGAGCGGGGCGCGGCCGGCAAGAACGTGATGTTGGAATTGGCCAACGGCTCGATGGCCGCGCACATTTCCGAGTTCCCGATCGGCACTTACAAAAAAGCTCATCGCCACGGCCCAGGCTTCAACGTTATTATCATCAAGGGACAGGGTTTCTCGTTGTTCTGGCGCGAGGGGGAAGAGCCGAAGCGCTACGACTGGCAGGATGGCAGCGTGTTTACGCCGCCGGCGATGATGTTTCACCAGCATTTCAACACCGGCGCGACCGGCGCGCGCTATCTGCCGCCACGCCTGGGCGGGATCAAGTACAGCCTCGGGGAAGGTTTCGGCGACATCACCAAAGTCGACAAGGACGTCAAACAAGGCGGCAATCAGATCGAATACTATGACGAGGCGCCGTGGATTCGTAAAATGTTCGAAGAGGAGCTTGCCAAGTCGGGAACCACGACCAGGATGAATCCTGATTTTTACAAAAGACCTGCAAGTTAAACCGCGAATTTTTTCCGCAATGAATGCCCTGCGCGGTTTACCGCCGCGCGGGGCATTTTTTTGCGAAGCGCCCATCTCGTGGAAAGATTGAGAGTCTTGAAGCGCTTGTGTTAGATTGGTCGAACCATGCGCGCTCGCCTGCTCCATTTGCCGGTGATCCCGATCGGTTTCTTGCTCGTGTTTTACGACCCGGGCGCCGCAGCGGCAGCAGACGAAGCAATTAATCTCGACGCTCCCGCGGCGGCGCAGGCTGAAGTCGCACCGGCGGGGGAAACAGCTGGCAAGTCCCCTGTGGATGGAAAAATTGGCGCGCCCCGGGAAAACAAGGATAACGAGCCTCAGCTGAAATCAAAATCAACCGGGAGCGGTGCCCAGAGCGCCTCGAAACAAGCGGCGGCGGGCGCGAAAACTTCTACGGACGTCAAAGCGCCGAAAGCGCCATCGAAGAACACCCCGCCCGCTGCCATCAATCCTCCCGCCGCGGGAATTACGCCGCCGAACCCATCACCCTCGATTCTGCAAATGGTTGAAGGCCGTGAGCGCGAGCTATGGATCGGGGCCTCCATTGCCGTAGCGTTCTTCTCTATCGGATGGGTCAGCGGCGGCAAGTACTACGTTCGCCGCGAGCGACGGCGCAGGACGAAACTGAGCTTCTGAGCATTCCGTCTTCGACTCGATAGCCGCGATGGAAATTCTCATTGTTGTTTTCTCTTACCTGGTAGGATCGATTCCCACCGGTGTGATTGTCGGCAAGCTGATGGGAATCGATGTGAGGAGCGCCGGCAGCGGCAACATCGGCGCCACTAACGTGGCCCGGGTTCTCGGCAAGGGCAAAGGGGCGTTAACGCTGCTTGCGGACGCGGCAAAAGGGTATTTGCCGGTCTTTATCGCGCGTCAGCTCGGCGTTGATTCCAACACCGAGGTCGTGGTCGGAGCCGCCGCGTTTTTGGGCCACTTATATCCGATCTATTTGAAATTTCGCGGCGGCAAAGGCGTGGCCACGGCGCTGGGGGCTTTGCTTCTGCTCGCGCCGTTGGCGATTTTGATTTTGCTGGCTGTATTCGCGGCCGCTTTCCTGACCAGCCGGATTGTCTCTCTCGGTTCGATCGCCGCCGCCGCAGCGCTGCCCATGGCTCTGTGGTTGTTGTCTTATCCGCCACAGGTGATTGTCCTGGGCGCATTCCTCGGCGCGATGGTGATCCTGCGCCATCGCGCCAATATCCGGCGTCTCTTCGCCGGGACCGAGCCGCGATTCGGCTCCCGCTAGTTCTCGATGATGACTTCGACGCGCCGGTTTTGCTGCCGGCCGCTCTCGGTATCGTTGGACGCAATCGGCGCGCGCGTGCCGAGCCCGCGGGCGGAGATGTTTCCAGCGCTCACGCCCTCGCGCTCCAATGCGTCCGCAACGGTATTGGCGCGCCTTTCCGATAGCCGCTGGTTGTAGGCTTCTTGAGCCGCGCTCTCGCGGCTGGCGTGCCCCTCGACCGTGACGCGGCGATTGGGCGCATCGCGGCGGATGATGCTCGCTATCTGATCGACCTTCGCCCTGCCGTCGGAGGTCAGGTCGGCGCTATCGAACTGAAAGTTGACGCTCGGCAGATTGACCATGACGCCGCGGCTGGTTTCCCGAGCTTCGATATTGCGCTTCTTGAGTTCCTCGATCAGAGCGCGGTTCTTATCGATCTCTGCGCGCTGCTGATCGAGCGCCTTTTGTTGTTCCTTCTGCTTGTTTTCCTGTCCCTGGAGTTGATCGCCGACCAAAGCGCCGGTGCCCAGTCCAAGAGCGCCGCCGATGGCCGCGCCCGCGCCCGGATGGCCGACTGCGGCGCCGATGATGCCGCCGGCGGCGGCGCCGCCCAGGGCGCCGATGCCTGCGCCCTTTTCGCGGGTGCTTAGCTCGCCGCCCGCGCAGCCCGCGACCAGGAGCAGTCCAGCCATTAAAAGGGAGCCAGTCGGTAGATTATTTCGTTGTCTCATAAACGACCTCCTCGATTCGTGCGCCGTCCATGCCGCACGAATACGCCGCCGCGATAATTTTTCCCCACGCTTTTTTATGGAGAGAATTTGTCAACAAATGTCTTCTGCGCCCAGGCTCCAACGTTGGGAATCAATACTCGGTCTGCTGCTTTTTGAGCCGTTCGAGCTCCCTGCGTTGGCGATCGAGCTCCGCTTGATTGCTGTTGATCTGATTTTGCTGGTCAGATTGGGTATTTTGCTGCCCTTGGAGTTGATCGCCGACCAACGCGCCGGCGCCTAGTCCAAGAGCGCCGCCGATGGCCGCGCCCGCGCCTGGATGGCCGACCGCCGCGCCGATTAGCCCACCGGCGGCGGCGCCGCCCAGGGCGCCGATGCCCGCGCCCTTTTCGCGAGTCGTCAAACTACCCCCGGCACAGCCAAGCGACGCGCTCAAAAGCAACACGGCAAACAACCAGGTTACGGATTTTTTCATCGCCCCTCCTGAAGCTCAAAAGGACAAATTTAATGACGCCCTCATAGTAGCAAAACCCTTATGGCCCATCAAGATAAGTTTCATTTCCGATGCTCACGCGGCGTTCCATGGCAACCGTGTTAGACGTCATTGTTTGCCGCATGTTAGCGCCGGAGAACGCTGTTGACATCGTAGACCTTATAAGTCAATACTTTTTTAGATGGAAGGAATGTCGTGGAAAATTTAACTCAAGAACAAGTCATCGATGCGCTGCGCAAAGTGCAAGATCCCGAGCTGCATCGGGATATCGTCAGCCTGGGGATGGTGAAGAATTTAGCCATCGACCAGGGTTTAGTTCGTTTCACCGTCGAACTGACCACGCCGGCTTGTCCGCTGCGCGAAACGATCGAGACCGATTGCAAGAAAACGCTCGGCGATGTTGCCGGCGTGCGCGGCGTGGAGATCAATTTTGGCGCCCAGGTGCGCGGCAGCAAAGCCGGCGCGGGCCAGACCGACTTGCTGCCGACCGTGAAAAACGTCGTCCTGGTCGCAGCCGGCAAGGGCGGCGTCGGCAAATCGACGGTCGCGGCGAATTTGGCCGTGGCATTGAAAATACATGGGGCGGCAACGGGTTTGCTCGATGCCGATATCTACGGCCCGTCGGTGCCGATCATCATGGGTGTCAAGGGAGAGCCGAAACAGATCGAGGTCGGCGGTGTCCGAAAGATCGAGCCGGCTATGGCGCATGGTTTGCCGGTGATGTCGATCGGTTTTTTTCTCGACCCGGACCAGGCGGTCATCTGGCGCGGTCCCATGCTCGGCAAAGCGCTGCACCAGCTGATGGCGGACGTGCATTGGGGCGATCTCGATTACCTGGTTGTCGACATGCCGCCGGGCACGGGCGACGTGCAGATCACTTTTTCGCAACAGCTCAAAGTCAGCGGCGCGCTGCTGGTGGCGACCCCGCAGATCGTCGCGCTCGCCGACGTGGTGCGCGCCAAATCGATGTTCGACAAGGTCAATATCCCCATCGTCGGCATTGTCGAAAACATGAGTTATTTCGTTTGCGACGGCTGCGGCAAGCGGCATGAGATTTTCTCGCGCGGCGGGGTGCGGGAGACGGCGAGTCGGTTTAACATCCCTTATCTGGGCGAGATCCCAATCACGCCGGCCTTGCGCGAAGGGGGCGACAACGGCATACCGAGCCTGGTGCAAGACCCCGCCAGCGAAGTGAGCAAGTGCTTTTTGGACATCGCCGCGAAATTGGCGGGGCAATTGTCGATTGCGTCGGAGCAAGCAAAAAAAATTCAAGGACTCAAGATCGTCTCGAGCTAGGTAGTGCCGCTTGAACGAAGGCGGTGACTCTTCGATCGAGCAATGTAGAATCCGGAAATAAATTTCGAAGTCTTATTTTCACCACGAAGCGATTCATGAGTTTACGCTCGCTCGCAGATAAGGAAAACACAATCGCGACGAATCCCGTGGATGCCATGCTGAGCGAACGCGAAGCATCCGCTTTTCCGATAGTGAGACAAAGCAGATTCTTCGGCTGCGCCTCAAAATGGCATCCGATAAGGCATTGATTGCAACATGAACCAATTTTCTAAGGTGCGCGCGAAGGACACGCAGAATGAATCGCTCGATTATAAAAGCGGCCGAGGCTCAACCGGTTATTCTCTTCCTACGTGCTCTTCGTGCTACTATGCTTCGACATTTTCTCGGCATGTGCAATTTTTCCGAGCCATCTCTGTAACGGTAGCGGATTGACAAGATAAATCGATCTCACCACGAAGCGCACGAAGAGCACGAAAATTATGGATCAAAGATATTCAACCCCTTCGCGTCCTTCGTGCCTCCGTGGTGAATCCTTCTTCTCGCATTTGGTGGCGGCTCTGCCGCGCTGGGACCTTCGTGGTGGTAGACGCCGGATAAATTACCAAAGGGTGAGACACTGCACTCGCATGCTTCACGTTGGCCGGTTCCAGATTTATAATAAACCATAAAGGAGCGATGCCGATGGTCACCAAAGAACAGGTTTACGAGGCGCTGCAAGATTGTTATGATCCGGAGATCCCCGTCAACATCGTCGATCTCGGCTTGGTCTACGACGTGGAAATTCACGACGACAACGTCGCCGTGAAGATGACGCTGACGGCGCCGGGCTGCGGCATGGGCACCATGATCGCGGCCGACGCCAGACAGAGGATCCTGGCTTTGGAAGGGGTTGGAGACGCGTCGGTGGATCTGGTGTGGGAGCCGCCGTGGAATCCGAGCATGATCAGCGAGGAAGCGAAGCAGCGGCTCGGCATCGTCTAGATCGAGACTCGCACTTCCCTTTCACACGGCGCCCTCGGATAGGGCTGCGCTCGTTTCTTCGATCATGGTCGACAAACCCAAACTGCGTCCCGTCGAGGCGTTTCCGGTCGAGCAAGACGGCAAAACTCTGGTCTATCTGAAAGACCCGTTGAATTTCGCCGCGCCGCTGGGGCTTTCGCCGGTCGGCTATTTTATTTTATCGCACTTCGACGGACGCCATTCCTACGTCGATATCCAGGAGGCCTACGCCAGGCAATTCGGTTCCTTGCTGACGAGCGGCGATCTCGACAGCTTCGTCGCCATGCTCGATGAGCGCTATTATTTGCAGAGCGAGCGCTTCCGTAACTACAGCGCTGGAGTTATCAGCGAGTTTCGCCGCCTGCCGGCGCGCGCTCCCGCCCACGCGGGCGGCGTGTATCAGGCCGATGGCGCTGAGTTGGCTCGCCAGCTTGACGGCTATTTCGCCGCGCCGGGGGGACCGGGGCTGGTTGCGATGCGAGAAAACGGCTCGACCCCCAGGGCGATCGTCGCGCCGCACATCGATTTTCACCGCGGCGGCCCGGCCTACGCCTGGGCCTATAAATTGCTGGCCGAAGCGGAGGGCGCCGATCTCTACATCTTGCTCGGCACATCCCATTGCGGCGGCCAGACGCCGTATATTCTCACGCTCAAAGATTTTGAAACTCCTCTGGGATTGGTGCAAACCGATCGAGCCTTCGTCAACCGGCTGCAACAAGCATGCGAGGAAGATTGCTTCGCCGACGAGTATCTCCACCGCGGCGAGCATTCGCTGGAGTTTCAAGTTGTTTTCCTGAAATACGTCGCGCAAAAGCGCGCTGCCTTGACCGGCCAGGCCGAGAAGCCGTTCAAGATCGTGCCGATTCTCGTCTCGTCGTTTCACGCGGCGATCCTGAGCGGCACCGCTCCCGAAAAAGATTCGATCGTCGGCAAGTTTTTGGCCGCGCTGCGCGGTCTGGCGGGGCAGGAAAACCGGCGCGTTTGTTTCGTCGCCGGCGTCGATCTCGCCCATGTCGGGCGGCAGTTCGGCGACCGCGAGCCGATAACCGAAGAGTTTCTCCAGTGGGTCGAGAGCGAGGACCGCGAGCTGGTCGACCGGCTGGCTCAGCTCGACGCGCCGGGGTTTTTTCAAAATGTCGCCAAGGATCAGGACAAGCGCAGGATCTGCGGCTTCTCGCCGCTTTACTCCCTCATCCATCTGCTCGACGGCGCGCGCGGCAATCATCTCAAGTACAGCCAGGCTTTCACGCCGGAAACCGGCTCGGCGGTGACGTTCACGAGTCTGGTGTTCGAGTAGACATTTCTGGAAATCGCGGACCGATGATTCCGTGGCGCTTGGCCTGCGGTTCAAGCTCTTGATCTAACAACCTCACTGGGAGTACCCTTTCTCCCATGAAGAAGACGGTCGTGGCGCGCTCGCCGGATGTCATGGGGGGGGCGCCCGTGTTTGCCGGGACTCGTGTGCCAATCCAAACTCTGATCGATTATCTTGAAGGCGGCGACACCATCGATGACTTTCTCGAAGGGTTTCCAACCGTCCGACGGGAACAAGTCATCGCGTTTTTGGAGGAGGCCAAGGATCGAATGGCGGCCGCCGCCTCGTGAAAGTATTGCTCGACGAATGTCTCGACCGGCGGCTCGCCAGAGACATCACCGGGTATGACGTCAAAACTGTCCCGCAAATGGGATGGGCTGGAATCAAAAACGGCGATTTGCTCACACTGGCCGAAAAACAGTTCGAAGTTTTTGTTACGGTAGATCGAAACCTTTCATTTCAGCAGAACCTTACAAAGTACAATATTGCGGTGATTGTTCTGCGTTGCCGGAGCAATCGACTACAAGATTTACACCTTTTGCTGCCTGAGCTGCAAAACTTGCTGCCGACGGCAAAAATCGGTGATGTTCTTTGGATTGGTAAGACCGGCAGCTAATCATTGCCGAACTTTGAAAAAAACGCGGCGAGATTAGGTATGCCGCGTTGGGGAGAACCTACGGGAGCCGGCTTTTGGCGGCTGTATTCAACGTTCGCGCCAACAAAATTAGGGGTGATCAGTGCCGGCCGATGAGCAGACGAGAGAGAAAGGCATATGAAAAAGAAAATCAGGCCGGTGCCGAAATTCAGCAAAGAGCAGGACGAGCGCGAGTTTTGGCATACGCGCGACACGACGGATTACTTCGATCTTTCCAGTGCCAAACGTGTCGAGATCGAGTTTGACCCCGGAGTCGAGGCTCCGGTGAAATTCATTTCCCTCCGATTGCCGCTTTGAATGGGTCAAAACAGAAGATGAGAATTTTTGTGCTAGAGCAAAATCAGAAAGCAAGCCGCGGCCCTGGTTGCCGGACCTCGCGCACCCTCGCTGTCGGGTGTTCTCCGGCAGCCTTGGGATGTGCTATGATTTGGGTATGGATTATCGGAAGATCATAACGATCGAGCCGGACAAACGCAGCGGCAAGTCTTGCATCCGCGGGACGAGGATGACGGTCACCGATGTTCTCGAGTATCTTGCCGGAGGCATGACTGAAGCAGACCTGCTCGCCGAGTTTCCCGATCTGACCGCCGAGGACATTCGGGCCTGCCTCGCCTTCGCCGCCGACCGTGAGCGCAAGCTGGCAACCCTGCCGGAATGAAGCTCCTGTTCGATCAAAATCTCTCGCCCCGCCTGCCGTTCGTTTTGGCCGACATCTACCCCGACAGCGTTCACGTGCGCGAGATCCAAATGCGCGATGCGACCGATACGCAGATCTGGCAACATGCCAAGGAGCACGATTTTGTGATCGTGTCGAAGGATTCCGACTTCCAGTCGCGGAGTCTGTTGTACGGCGGTCCGCCGAAATTTATTTGGCTACGGGTCGGAAACTGTCCCGTCAAACCGATCGAAGAGCTGCTTCGGAATCGATCGGCGGCCATACCTTCGCCCAGGATCCCGGTCAATCCCACTTGATGTTGCCGTGACCTCCAAGGCGGCAATCATCCAGCGCCGGTATCGGTGAAATGTGGAGTTGAGCTGGTTTGGGCTGCTATGCCCCGCCCGCGGTGCGACCAACCCAATAGGTTGGCCGGCGGCTGTGGTGAGCTACCGCCAGGATGAGTATACCTTCGCCGTCAGTCGAATAAATGAGCGAATAGCGGAACTTTCGTAGCGTTCGCTTGTGAATACCCGGTCGAATCTCCTCGGACGATTCCGGGAATTGCGTGATCAGCTTTTCGGCCCTCTGAACCTCGGCCAAAAAACGGCGCCCGAGGCCGCCGGCTCGAAGCTCGAGGTAACCGATCTCGCGCAGCAACTCTTCCTCGGCTGCCTCATGGTATCTGACTTGGATCACCGGAGGAGGTTTTCCGCCTTCCGGTGAACTTCCTCGGCCGGGACCGATTTCGCGTGGCCGGCGCGATGCTGCTCCAGCCGCCGTTGAGATTCCTCCGCCCAAAGCCGCTCGGCTTCCTCTTCGGACAACTCCTCCAGGCTCGCGAGCAGCCTTTCCGCCAGGGTCGCGCGATCGTGAACATCCAGATTCATGGCGCTCTTTAGAATTTCCGCCAGGTTCGACATCTTGAACCTCCAGAGCGATTTTACCGGCGCAAGGATATTATGCAAGGGCGATAAAGAAGCCGGACAATCCACTCGACCGTCAGGCGGACGCGGTCTGCGCGGCAAAGAGAGACCGTCGTCGCCGGACGCCGAGCCCTTGAGCAGCGAATTTCTGAATGGCGGTCCGGTTAGGACGATTTGACCGGATCGCCGCGGATGAATCCATCGGCGGACTCGGGACATGCGGGAACTTTCGGAACAGTTTTCTTCGAGAACGGAAGGCAAAATTCGGCTCGGCCATAACAGCAGAAAGCAGGACGCCAACGGCGACAAAAATGTGGACCGATTCGAGCGACTTTGTTAAAGTGCGGCCGATGGTCAGCGAAGGAATGCCGGGCGAAGCACCCGCCGGGCTCGCGACCCCCGCGCCGAAGCGCGGAATAAGGAGCGAGTCGTTCCAGAATTGGTTTCGCGGCAGCAAAGTAGTCCGCCTGACGGTGCGCCGCTGCCGGTGTATCACGCGTCGCCGGCGACCGCCGCCTTAAAGCCGAAGTCGTACGGCACCGCGGGAGAGCGCCCAACACCACCTTCGTTGCCTTCGACCGGGAGCAAATCTTCGACACCGCGAACCGCCGATATCGTCCACACTCAGGAAGTGATAGCGAGCAGAAAGTTCTGTGCCGCGAGCCTCACGGTCCGTACTTGAGCCCGCCCGCCTGTTTTTCGGTGACCGATGTATTCGCCGCCTGACCAGCGGATTCGCTCGAAATCAAATGAGGTCGTCGAGCAAAAACCAGCGGCGCTTGCAACTTTTCCATGACATGTGACTTTACAAAATGATACCCCCTTTAATCCCTTTATCCCGGACGAAGCTACGCAGCGCGCGCGTTCTCTCCGAAGACCCGCGGGATTGACGCGGTTGACAGCGCTCGCCGCGCGCCTCTAGTATCCGGGAAATTTCTCCGAAGGGAGCTGCGCTCATGAAGATCCGGGCCTTGTGTTGCTTTCTCATGCTGGGGTTGGTTTGCGCTTTTTCCACGATTGTCATCGCGGCATCCGTTC
>JBLMXG010000024.1:0-7437 GCA_050257635.1 Chloroflexota bacterium | reverse complement strand
GATCTCACCTGGCTTAACCGGACTGTAGTAAATCCAGAGGTCGGGAGCGCCGTCACCGTTGATGTCCTTGACCTCGACGTTCTTAAATGTGTTGGGGGGCGTACTCGAGAGAGCGTCTTTCTTGCTCACGGAAGCCACAGCGCTTGGAGCTTCTTTCATCGCAACCGTCGTTACTTTTGGGGTGGCCGGGTTTTGAGTCGTCTGCGGCGGCTCTGCCCCGTTTTGCTGAACGGAATTCCCTGTGCTGTTTGCGATTTGAGCTTCGAACTCTCTCTGACGCTGCAGCTCCTGTTCGATCTTCGCTTCGAGTTCTTTATCTTTCGTTTGTTCCGATTGAATCTGGTTGTTGATCTGGGCGTAGTGCGCATCGGCAGTAAAGAGCCCGGCGATCAGACCAAGGATCAAGCCTCCTCCCGCTCCATAAGGTCCAGCCAGAGCACCGCCCATGGCCATGCCCTCCATTGCTTTATCCCACAGGTATTGGCCTCGTTGGGGTCCCGTAATCTGCGGTTGGGGCTGTGTGACCGATGGCGGGAGGCCGGAGGTTTGGCTCCCTCCCGGGATGCCCGCCTGAGAAGGGGGATACTGCTTCGATCCAAACGGAGATTGCACGGACGCGAGACCGCACCCTGCTACGAGCAAGATAAAAGCCAGGCGCCATGCAAATTTTAATAAACTCATCTTACCTCCCTCGTCGCTCAGGCCGCGACTCTTTCTCCGCGCCTTGGACGAGGCGTCTGGGGAAAAGAGATGGGAGTCAATCTCAGCGTCAGTGCACTTTGACGGAGCAACTGGGATGCCGCAGACGCGTCAAATGATCATATTGATTTCTTTGGTTTTTTTGACGACGCTTGCAAAAGTTTTCGCAGCGGTGCGATAAACAATCGGCGCTCTTTGCATTTTCGCAATTCGCCGTCCCCCTATCTTGAAATGAGACACCTGGAGACCGGAAGAAAAGAGGCCCTGATGGCTCTGCGTGAATGCCAGTTTTTTAATTCATGAATGGTTTAACCGTCACTAAAAGAAAATTTCCTCTCGTGCAGAAAGAAGAACCGCGCAAGCAGTTTTCTATCTTGCTCTCTATTGTCCGATTCGTCGCCCTTCGGTTGTTTTGCGTGTCTCGATGACTCTATTCCAGGTTTCCCAATCGACGAGGAGCATGGCATCGCTTCCAGAGACGACCTTGTAGCGCACCCCCTTATAAAGAAAAGATTTTTCTGGAAGGTCCATCATCCTTTTAATTTCCTTGCTCCCTTCAGTTTCAGTGCCGATCCAATATCGGCCATTGGTTTGTTTCAGGTCGGTAACAAAGGGAACGTCAATTCCCCCTTCCCGAAAACTAACTTTAATCCAATCTGGCCCTTCGCCTGTCGCAACGCCCGGAGTCATTCGGGGCAATAGAAAGGATTTGGTTCCCGGGGCGTCTTGGGATTGAGCGATAACATCACTCGATATATAAAATTGCAGCTTGCTCAGATCCTCCAACTTGAGGCTGTAATTCTTCCGATGAGTGATATCCTGAAACGGGATCGGTTGAACCGACGAGCAGCCGGCGAGCAGCACCATGACCGTTACAGCCGCGAGCCATCGGCGACTGCGTTTCTCGATCGTATTCATCCGTACCCTTACACGGTTGTGCATCAGCTCTGAATTTCTCAACGTCGCAGGAGTCTTTGGAGTTTGCACGGCACTACCTCCAACACATATGTTTTAAAAAATCCCGAAGAATTCTGCAGATCGCGCTCCCTCGTCGAATCTCTCTGCGTCAGCGCCAGCGCAACGTCATGCGCGCGCGCCGCACGATCGCAAAGCGTGCATAAACACCGTCGCGCGCATCGGTCGGGCTGATACTTACCAAATCGTACAGTCCACCGAACCGGCCATCGCCGCCGACCAGGGCGCGCAGCCGATTGCCACCCATCACCTGGTAGCCGTCAAAGTGAGTCCAATGCGGCCATTTGCCAAAGCCCCGGTCGTGACCGAAGCGCGTGTACAGATCATACGGAATGCAGACGAGGCGAAACTCGAGCGGGTCCAACCCCAGGGTATCCCCTAAAATCTCCGGACCGAAACGCAGAAGCGCGGACTCGATCTCTGTACGAGACCGTCCGCTGCGTTGAGCCAGCCTCAGTGCCGCCAATAGCTTGGACGGTGCGTCGGCGGACTCGTTTTCGGCGAAGTCTTCCAACAGGACGGTTTCAGCGGAGAGAGGGGGAAGATAGCGCGCCCCTGCCGAATTGAGAAAGATTTGCTGAATGAACTGTCCCGCGAGCACTTGCGGGTCCTCGGTGTCGAGCTCGGCTGGAAGCTCGTTTTCGACCATAGCCCGAGCGCGCAGCACCCCTTCGCGTTCCATATCGGGGTCGGAAGGAATCGGCTGATCGACATGGGTGTAAAGAATCTCGCGAACCTTGGCCAGTTCCGCAAATGGCGCCGTGCGTACCTCGACCAAACCAAGTGTCCGCGCCTGCTCGATCGCCTTCGGCGGGAACGGCACGGCGAGATCGACGGGACATTGGTAGCAACTCGGCATAGCCGCGGCGGTTCCGGAAGCCGCCGCGCCGCCGCTTTCTTTCCAGTCGCGCAATTCCTTGGCAAGCCGCTGAAGCGTGGCCACGTCGCCGCGCTCGGCGGCTTCGAGAGCGAGCTGTTCCGCCCTGACACGGTCTTGCTTCACGTCCTTTTGCGAAGCTCCTTCGCCCTTCACCTCCAGCGCGGCAAAAT
The DNA here is from genome assembly GCA_050257635.1 of Chloroflexota bacterium. Taxonomy (GTDB): domain Bacteria; phylum Desulfobacterota; class Binatia; order UBA9968; family UBA9968; genus DP-20. The sequence continues at coordinate 4,713 of JBLMXG010000024.1, read as the reverse complement.
AACTGCGGCGCTTTTCATAAAATCCGCTCGACGCCGCATCCAGTTTCGCCAGCGACGCAAGCGTGTTGATGACCTGCTCGCGAGCCTCCGCCTGACCAGCCTGTGCCCGTGGCCCTAAATGCTTTCCCGGCGAAAAGGGTTCGAAAGCAACGACGTCCGCCTCATAGACTTCTTTTCCGATACTGGCCAGGTTGCCCATTTTCGCCACCCGCTGGCGCAAGTCCTCGATCTTCGCTGACAGCTCGGCTGCCTGCGCCCAGTCACGGTGCAGCACCGCGGATCGGCTGCGACGCATGCAATCATCGATCTCCTTTTCAGTTGTGCCGATCGCCCGATAGGCGGCTTCGTCCAGCACGGAGCTGAACAATTGACGAGCGCGCCGCAGATGGACATCTCGATAGACTGTGTCCAACTTTGCGACTTCCACCAACGAACCTACGATCTTCAGTGTATTTGCATCTTTTGACATGGCCCATCCTCCTATTCATTCTTCGTACCGACATAATCGACTCATCTACGCCGCGAGCCGGGATATGCAGAGTTTCATATTATCCACTCATCGTTGCGGCAACGCCGCCCGCCTCCGCCTGTAGCGCCCGGTAGCGTTCGATCGCCGCGCGGGCGTTGAACAGCATGCGCTCACGGCCGAGCCGTTCGTACAGCCCGGCGTTTCGCACGACCTCCAGCGCGCCGGGATTGAGGCCTACCAACCAAACAATGGCGCCGCGCTCGGTCGCGCGCTTGTCGCTCTCCATCAACATCTGCAATGCCGAATATTCGATATCGGGAACCCGGCTCATATCCACCGCCAGCACCCGCGGCTTGTGCTGCGCAACCAGTGCGCCAATTTGCTCTGCCACATATTGCGCGTTGACGAAAAAAAGCCGCCCCTCGGGCCGCACAATCAACAGACCCTCGAAAGTCTCGTCATCCGGATGCTCGGAGGACAGCGGTCGCAACACGTCGGCTCCGCGCTTGCGGCCGATAACCGACACACGCGGGTAGGCGACCTGGCTGGCCAGGCCGATCAACGACGCAATGATCGCTACCACGATGCCCTTCAGCGTGCCGAACAGCAGCACGCCGAGCGCGGCGATGATCGCCCAGCGAAACTCCATCGTGCGCACTCTGCGGATGGCGAGGAATTCCACCGGTTGGATCAGCCCGACCGAATAGACGATCACGACTGCCGCGAGTGTGGCGTTGGGCAGCAAGCCCAGCAACGGCGCGAGCAGCAGCATCGTTGCCGCTGCGGTGCCCGCCGTGACCAGCGACGCCTTCTGCGACCGACCTCCAGCAGCGCGGACAACCGCGGTCTGTGAGGTGCCGCCGCCGACCGGCATCGCGCCGAACAGCGCGCCGCCGAGGTTGGCCGCTCCGGTGGCGATCAGTTCGCGATTGGCGTCGATGGGCGGATCGTCAGGGCGGGCAAAGGCGCGACCCGCGGCAATCGTTTCGGTGAAGCTCATCAGCGCGATGCCGAGCGCGCCCGGCACCAGCTGCTCGATCAGCGCTAGATTCGGCATCGTGAGCGACGGGAATCCCTGCGGGATCAGACCCACCGTCGACACCCCGAGCGCCTTCAGTCCAAAAAACCACGCCGCCGCGATCCCGCCACCCACTGCGACCAGAGGCGCCGGAGAATGTGGCAGGAGTCGCTCCATTCCGATCAGCACCAGCAGCGTTGCGGCGGCGACGGCAAGCGTCAACAGCGAGCTTTCGGGAGTATGCTGCGCAATGCTGAAAATGTCGCGGAAGAAGCCTTGTTTCTCGACATGGATTCCCAGGAGCTTCGGCACCTGGTCCAACACGATCACAAGCCCGATCCCCGCTTTGAAGCCCGTCAGCACCGGCGCGGAAATGAAATTGGCGACAAACCCCAGGCGCATGAGCCACGCCAAAAGCAGTATCGCGCCGACCAGTAAGGTTAGCGCAGCTGTCGCCACCACGAGCTTTGCTGGTTCGCCATCCGGCACGACCAGCCCGAGCTGCGTTCCAGTTAGGATGGCGAGGGTGGTGGTGGAGCTGACGCTCAGCACCCGCGATGAGCCGAGCAGCGCGTAGAGCATCATGGGGGTGAATGCCGTATAGAGGCCGACCGCTACGGGCAGGCCGGCAACCGTTGCGTAAGCCATGGCTTTGGGAAGAACAACCGCCGCGGCCGTGAGGCCAGCGATTACGTCGAAGCGCAGCGCGGTGGCGCCGGATTGGCTTGCCTTTCCGGCTGCCGGCACAAAGGCTTTCCACGCCCGCGCGAATTTAGTTTCTCGCGTCATTACCTTGACACGAAGCTCACTTGCCACCTTGCAACGCTCGCTTCGCTGCTGCCAGTTCTTTCAACTTTGCATCGCTGACTTTCGGATATTTGAGATCCAATTCCGCAAGCGTATCAATCACTGCCGCTGCAACAACCACGCGCGTAAACCACTTGTTGTCGGCGGGTACGACGTACCATGGCGCACGTTTCGTCGCTGTGTTGCGAATCACGTCTTCATAAGCATCCATGTAATCGTCCCAGTACTCGCGCTCCTTCGCGTCGTTGGCCGAAAACTTCCAGTTTTTCTCGGGCTCTTCGATGCGCTCAAGAAAACGCTTCTTCTGCTCTTTGTCAGAGACATGGAGAAAAAACTTGCGAATGGCCACGCCGTTGCGTGAGAGATAGCGCTCGAAACTGCGAATGTCCTGAAAACGCTCTTTCCAGATGTCCTTTGTGACCAGGTCGCTTGGTATTTTCTGTTTTTCCAGAAAATCTTGATGCACCCGCACCACCAGGGTTTCTTCGTAGTAGCTGCGATTGAAGATCCCGATGCGGCCGCGCTCGGGCAGACATTTCATGCAGCGCCAGAGGTAATCATGGTCGAGATCTTCGCTGGTCGGCGCCTTGAAGGAGAAAACCTGGCAGCCCTGCGGGTTTACGCCAGACATGACATGCTTGATCGCGCCATCTTTTCCCGCCGCGTCCATCGCTTGAAAGATCAACAGCACCGCCCAATTGTCCTGGGCATAAAGCATGTCCTGAAGCTCGGCGAGCACGTCGATGCCTATGGCAAGCGCTTCCTTGGCACGCGGCTTGTCTTCGGATGTCAGGCCGAGGGTGTCGGCGGGGTCGATATCTTTCAAACGAAAACGATCATCGGTCACGCGGAAAGGTTTGGCAAATTTACGCGCCCGCTTGATCAGAGTTTTCATTTCTTTGTTGTTCACTGGTGCACCTCGTCTTCTATACTCCTCACCCTTACTCCCTTACGCGCGAGGTCGGGCGTGAGCAGTTGGGGATTTTCATTCCGATGCTCAATTGCCAATTGAAAAATTTTCTCCACATCTTCGGGCTCGCGGCTGCGGTCCGTTTCCAATTCCGCCAAAAGGATGCGCGCCATCTCGATCTCACTGAGCAAAATGTCCGCCCGCGCGATTATTTCGGCAACCGCTCGATCAAGCACCTGACGGTCGTGCCAGTGGCCGAGGACCTCTTGCAAATCCGCCAGCCATTTGAGCTGCGCTTTGAGGTGCTTATGACCGACATCGTAAAGCAGCTCCGTGCGATAGCGCAGATCTTTCGTGGCAATACGAAAGGCGTGCAAGTCGTTAACCGCGCGAGTCTCCTGGGCGCGGCTCAGAGCGGAGTGCCACTCGGTCCACGCTTCCCTCACGCTATCACGGAGTCGCTGCATCAGAATCTCCGGGCTCTCGTCGGGTGGTTCACCTAACACTCTATTCACAAGAGCGGTATAACCTCGCAGATCTTGGCGCATCAGTTTTTTTTCTGCTCGGGAGACTTCCTTAGCGCGCTTCCGGAGCAAATAGTCGCGCACGAAATTCCAGGCCCGCCGCTTGGCCTCGCTGCGCGTGCGCCGTTCCCGCCGCGCGACGATTTCAAGCAGCACATCGCAGTTGCGCCACTCGCCCAGCGCGCGCCGAACCTTTCGTGGCGCTCGTCGCAAGCGTCGCACCTTGCCCGAACGCGGCTTGGGAAAATAAGCAGTCACGGCCTGTTGTAGGCGCCGGCTCCAAACGCGAACGTCGTGCACGGTCTTCGGATTTGCCTCCGCATGTACTTCCGGCGCCAATGCCACAAACTTTTTCACGCGTTTCCGCAGGAGCCGCATCAGCGCGCGATAAACAGTTGTGGAATCGGGCTCCTTCGCAAATGTCGCGGCGGGGTCGGCTGTGTCGCCCGCCGTCGATTCGGGCTCTCGTTCGTTTTCGCCTTCCACGTTCTTCGTTTCTCAAACCATCATCCAAGAGCCGCCAACGGCCATCATGCCAGCAGGCGTAGCTGCTTGGGAGTCAAGGCCCACTCCAGCACGGCGCTGTCTTTCGGCGGCAAACCATCCACCTCGACGCAGCAAAGCCCGCCTTTTTTAAGCCGAATATCCGCCCCCGTTTTTCCAGCCAATAGAAAAGAGAGCGTGCGACTTAACAGCGGCTCATGACCGACCAAGAGAATTTGTTTTTCGCTCGAGTAGGGAACCAAGGCAGACAGTAGGTCTTGAACCGATTGGTCAGGATTGAGTTGCGCAATTTCCTCGACGCGGTCTTCCAACTGCAGCGACTGCGCCACTATTTTTGCCGTCTGGCGCGCGCGCTCCATGGGACTGGTGAGAATTCGGTCAAACGATAGAGATAGAGTTACAAGGCCTTTTGCCGCCTTTTGCATTCTTTTGATTCCCTTCGGGGTCAGCGTCCGCTCTTGATCCTTCGAGGTCGCATCAG